>JAQVZT010000079.1:6986-9872 GCA_028708055.1 Methanothrix sp. | reverse complement strand
AAGACCCCTAAGGCTTACGGAATAAAGACGCCCGACACAAGAAATGTAATCGTGGCATTGACTGCAATCTTTTCCCTGCTAGTAATTGCATCCGAACTAATGTAAAAGTGCTCGGGCGCTTAACAGGATGTAAGAGGCAGCAGATCTCATCGGGAACCAGGATAATCCGGCCAAATTCGCGACAGGGTTGATATGGCCGGATGATCGATCACCGTCGAAACGCGAAGCTGGTTTTTATGAGCAAAATCGTGCTCCGGTCAGTTGCCGGAGATATGCAACTATTTTTGATAATTGAGAACTGAAAAACAAGAGCGATGCGCCACACAGAATTCCATGCCAATAGCAATTATAATAATAACCAAAATCAGCCATATCATTATGCAAAATAGTAATGCAATCCTGGCGCTGGGCCAGGATCGTGGAACAATCATTTGAGCCTATCTGACGCCTGCTCTCCCGTCAGACCATTTATTTAATACAGTCGGCAGCACGAATGTCAGGATCCCAAACACAACAACTGCGATCAATTGATCAGATATGTTCCCACCTCCTTTTCAGCAATGATGCATTAGGCAGTAGGAAGTCTACTGCATCCCTCATAAACTTTGTGGCAGTAATGGCAATCGGCTGCACCAAAAATTAAGCGAAAAAGTGGCGAATCTGCCGGATGTTCGCCGCAATTTCCTTTTAACTGATTCTAAACCATTCCTCATTTTCGCCTGGTATCCTGAAAGAAACATTCTGATCTAAATACCTTGCCAATTGTATGATCGATAGCGATATAGTGATCCGGGAGCCAGATATGACTGAGGCGTTTGTTTACACAGAAACAGATCGGACAAAATCCAAATGGGTAGCTAGAGCATATCAGGATTTTGTAAAGAATACAGGACGAACTAGGACTACTTTAAGGGGACTGTTCTACCATGCTCTGCAGATGAAGAACTCAGATTATCCAATTTGCGGCGGATTTGTGGGAGAGATCAGAATCACAAGGCCCTACCATGAGAGCGACGGAGAGAAGCTTTCCAAATGGGCGAATAAGTCTAAGACCCTGGGATTCATTCCGGGCGACGTGCTACTAGAAGGAGCCTCTGGAGGACAAATCTTCCTGCCGAATAATGCACCGAATCGTCCATATTCTCAGGAGGTTTGGGTATCCAAATCCTCTGCAAATCCTCTGCTCCTCCCCGTTTGCCGAAAATATGGTGCTTCTCTGGTCTCTGTTTGCGGCAGAGCTATAAAAGAGGCAGTTTCTGGCCTTTTTCAACGCTGCTCTGGGCCCACAATAATCCTCGCGCTCTCCGATCTGAGCCCCGAAGGGGCATTTTTCAGCAGCGATCTGCAAGAGGCGATCCTTCAGGCCAGGCCAGCTGCCGGCGGCCCTGAGATCAGGCTGGAATGCATCGGCCTCAAACCGGATCAGGTCAGGAAACTCTCGCTTCCAATGGTAAATGCTGACAAAGCATCAAAGGAGGACCAAAGCCGCTACAAAAGATACCTCAAACCATATTCGCTCAATCCTGCAAAGATGGCAGAGATTGATTGCTTGGAGGTTTATTATAAAGATGGCCTGGCAGGCTTTCTCGATGAATGCCTTTGCAGATATTCTGATCCGGTGTGAGAAAAGGATAAAAAAGAGAAATGCAGGGAAATGAAAATTAGGCAAAAAAGAGAAGTGCCTTAATAAGAGGGCTTTCAAATGGCGGCTATGACGCCTATAACTACGGCTAATGCAGCCGCTACCAGCAAGTAGTTTCTCCACTCGATATGCATAACAAAATCATTGCTTCGCTTTGGCCTATGAGCCACGACCTCTGCGATTTGCTTTTCGTGCTGCAACATGGCATCGCTCTTTACAACTGTCATGAATCTTACCTCCCAAATGTGGCTCTGGATAAAACCAAAGCCTCGCGTCCCATAGATCTCTTTAGGAGAAATACTTTTCTGATGCTCTGGCGGCAAAAATGGAAACGAAAATCCTTCCGGTTTGGCTCATACCTTCAGGATTGGCTCATATGTTCTCTTCTTCCCGGATGGCTGCGAAATATACTGGCATCTCTGGCGATCTTGCCCTGCTCAGCCAGAGCCCTAACCTCGGCAGCAACCGACTCGCTTCTCTGCATGAACTGCGTTGAGACCATTTCTTGCAGCATCTTCTTTTCGGCAATCTTGCCTTTTCCCATGCCTGGACAGCTCTTATTGAAGGATATATTCAAGGTTATATCACCGTTTTGCGCTGTTTCTTCCTCTACTCGAAAAGGAAAAAGGCGGCAAGCCATAGGGCGCAGTGAATAGATCTTGCAGCCGCTATCGTAAAAGACACAGGTAGTATCCGCCTTGCTCTTCATGACCGGAAGGTCCAGGATTATCTTTTTTCCGGATTCTTCGACCCGCACTGGATTGCCATCGTATCTGTAAAGGGTATCCACAAAATCTGAGGGATCCAGGCCGGTCTCAATGCTGATCCGGCGGATATCCTCTTCCGTCAGGTAGATGAGATTAGATTTCTCCCAGAATTCCGGTAGCCTGTCCAGCGGCACCAGATCTCCGAACTCCTCAGGCCGTTTGTGATGGCAGCAGGTGCCGCATCTCTGGCATTTGAATTTGATATTGCGAAAAGATGCTTTGATAAAAACCTGCGGCAAGAAGACTCCAAAAAATAGAGAAAATAGAAGGCGCTTAGAGCGTCTTCTTTCTGGGATGGTCGTCGGTCAGGACCTTCAGGCCGAGCTCTTCAGCGGACTCTGCCTTGAATATGTCCACCATTGCCGCAGCCGGGAAGACCATGGGTGCGTTCTCGATTGGACCGTACAGGTAGAAGTCCGCGCCCACTATTCCAGCAACCAGGTTGGAGCCGATGTCCACGGGTGCAAAGGCTTCCTT
>JAQVZT010000079.1:1910-6886 GCA_028708055.1 Methanothrix sp. | reverse complement strand
TCCGGATCGGAGACTATCTTGTGCCTGGCGTAAAACATGGTGCCTATGCAGCATGTGGGGTACTCTCCAGGCTGGCCCCCTACCTTGAACTTGCCAAACTCGAAGACCTCTTGCTTTCTATCAAACTTGAACACTTAAATCACCCTCGTCCAGTGGCCGGCATATACGAACAGTATATACGCCAATATAATGATCAATCCCGCGCAGACTCCATAGGCTGTACCCAGATCCCTGCCGACGGACTTGCCGGCACGCAGGAACTTCTCGCCTGAGTAGAACTCAATCTTCTCATCGATCCTATCCAGCCTCGTCATGATCTCATTGAACTGTTCCTTATCTACAACGGCTACTGGAACAGCTTCTCGCCCTTCATTAGCCATAGCTTAAAGCCCCCCTTGGAATATGAAGAACGGCCCGATCATCAGCAATACTGCTAGGACGAAGCCAATGGCAAATCCCATGGACACTGTAGCCAGCACACCTGAGGAGAGCTTCGTCTCCCTGGCCAGGAGCTGGGCCTTGTACTTGATGTCTTCTACAACATCCTGGAAACTCTGTGATCTGGGATCAATGACTTTAGGAATGCCCTGGCCGTAGACTACTTCTTGCTCTTCAGCCATGTTACTGCCCTCCTACCATCTTGAGGATTATGCCGAAGAAGACCAGGACTACGGTCATGCCTAGAGCTATGCCCTCTATCTTGCCTGCATAGATGCCTGCCTGGAATTTGTTGAGGAGACCATTGTTGGTGACCTGAGCATCCATCAGCCTCATTCTTCCCAGAATATCCACAGCCTCTGAAGCCATGGGCCTTGGGCCGGTCTCAACCTCTTCTTCTCCACCCTCTTTGATCTCAATTCTCATGGGCTCGACATCAAGCGCGCCAGGATCCTTGGAGACCAGCTCCGCAATCTTGGACTTGATGGCGCCCATGTCCTCGGTGTCCATCATCATAATGGGCTGAACCTGCTGCTTGACCCTATCGATGGACTCGGCATTCAGGTTCTGGATGAATGGAATGGCACCCTTAGCACCGACAATTCTTCCTTCCTTATCGATTCCGTCTTTGAGGAAGGCCTCAACTGCCTGGCCGGTTATGTGCCCCTTGACCTCCATTCCCGTGACGATGATGTATCTGATATTGGGGTTGGAGACCAGGTTTGCCACCATCTTTTCAATGCCGATGTTCTCTGTTTTGCAAGGTCCAACCAGACCAGCGCCGGCAGCCAAAATCTCCGATCCCTTGAGGTGAGACCCGCAGCTACAGACTGCGACCGGGCTCTCCGGATTGCCTGCCTCATACTCGCCTGTGATGAGCGGCCACGGCTCGGTTGGTTTCTTCTTCAGGGCCATCTCAGGCACCTCCTGCCGGGGCGAGTGCTGCCTTTATCAAATCCCGTCCAGCCTCGCTGGCAAACAGCGTGCTGATGAGGAGGACGAACGACAGTACCAGGCCGATGATGAAGCCCATCCAGATGTTGGTGTACAGGCCGCCGTTATATGATGCCTTGCCTCTGTTAGCATAGGACTCCATGAGTTCGCTGTCCGGTGACAACTGGTTCATAAGGTCGTCCGCAACATGGTCCAGCCTCTCCACCATTGGGAGGATGGGATCGAGCGCGTACTGAACGACGTCGTCTCTTTCCTCTGCGACCATTCCCTTGATCGGATCGAACGACAGGCCCAGTTCCGATGATATTCTAACAATTCCCATTTCTTAGACCTCCTTACTGCACCGTTGGCGGCAGAAGTCCTGTACCCACCACTGCTGAGGCATCTCTCTTTGCCAGCCTGAAGTACCACACGAAGAAGTAATACCAGACTGCAAAGCCCACTACGATCTGCACCATGCCAGCGGCAAGCCCCAGTGTCATCAAGGCGCATATGCCTGTGGCGATGGTTGACATGCCTCCGACCATGACACCGTTTACGAGGGTCCTGTCCTGCTTCTCATCCGGGCCGAGATTGGCGTTGAATGGATGCAGTATTGCCAGACCGCCGCAGATGAAGATTATGGCCAAAAAGCCGGTCTTGATGACGGTGTTGACGATATCGGCGTAGCCCAGAGATCCAGAGATCGCAAATGACCAGCCCAATATTGCCAGGGTTCCTGCACCAGAGAGGTCGAAAAGGCCCTCCTCCATGACGGGTATGTTAAAGCCCATTACTCTATTGGCGATGAGACCTACGACATATCCGAATATCAGCGAGTAAACCAGGGCAATGATTACGCCCAGCATTCCTACACCAAGCTGCTCAGCGATGTTCAGGCCGAACAGAACGGCTACTACGCCCATACCGAGAGAGAGCATTCCAATTGATGGAACACCCGTACCGATACCGTACGCGCAAACCCTTCTGACAGCGTTGGCACCCAGAACCACACCGAAGAGTGCAGCGAGAGCGCCCACAAATGAGAACAGATTGGTTCCGGTGGCAGTATTCAGTATTGAGGCCAGATATATCCCAACGACAGAACCGACCAGACCATAGATCCTGAGCTGTTTGGGCTCAATCTTGAAGCCCTTTACAGTATCAGCCATCTTCAAGCACCTCCAACCAGGGGTGTGATCAATACGGCGACTAACGCCAGGATTACTGTGGAGACCAGGCAGGCTTTGAATGCCTTGGGCCACTTCTTGAACTTGGGATCATGGAATCCCTCGATGGTGCCCTGGATGTTCCAGGAAGCCAGAACTGCATCCACCATGAATATGCCGATAGCGAAGATAGCACTCATGGCCGGGCTGCCGTTGATGAGCACGAGCGGGAAATAGATCATTGCGCCGCCAATGCCACCCATTGCTGCACCGATAGTTCCGGATACGAAACAGACCGTTGGGATGCCCTGCCCGACAGTGCCGGGAGCGACATAGGGCGGCTGGGAGAATCCGGTGATCGGATCGTAATTGACCTTAGCGGATGCGAAAGGCGCACCCACGGCGTAGGCATAAATCCAGCTGCCTGTGAGCATTGTAGCATCCATCATGATCATGGCGCCTACAGCTCCGGTGAGAAGAATCGGCCAGATGTTATATCCGTCAGTGGCAAAGGTCGGGCTCAGGCTCATGGCGTACATCATCAGACCGGCGGATAATAGACCGGTGAGGCCGGAGCCTGCTGCCAACTGCACAGTGCCGGTTCCGATGCCGGTTGCCTGGGCCATGGCTGCGGGCGCTCCGCCCACGGGCACGAAGTGAACTCCAATGCCAACCAGTAGCCCTCCGACAATGATCTCTAGAATATACACGATAGTATTAGCATCGAAGATCATGCAGCTATATCCCCCTTGTATCCTGGATACGGACCGTACTTTCTCCTAGCGGAAAGCTCGCAGTAGAAGTTGTACAGATTCATCACAATCACAAAGAACACGCCCATGGCAATGGCTGCGGTAGCCTGGGTGATGGGATCGAAGACCGTTGTTCTCCAGTTGTCCAGGAAAACAGTCAAGCCGAAGCCCATTCCAGTGCACGGTCCGCCGAACTTGGCGCAGAACCAGGCATTGTCAATTGAGTTTCTCAGACCAGCTTCAGCCTTTCTAACGATCTGTCCGGAAAGCATGGTGTTCAAACCCTGTCCGAACAACCTCCACTGGAACTCACGCTCACCACCGTAGTGAATATCACCAACAGAAGATCCGATAGCACCGACTGTCAATCCCCAAACCAGGGCAATGACAGGAATCGGGAAAGGATGATGAGGCGTTAGAACATATACTTGAATTATAGAAATCAATACTATACAGAATGATGTAATCCATACATGTGCCATGATGGAAGGTGTCGTATACCTTATGATATCCAGGTAGATCCACTGGTTGAATCTGGCCTGGCTGGCGTTTCTTCCCAGATAGGCGCTCACGGACATTACACCGTCGAAGAGAGCGGCCAATGATGCGCCAGCGGCTGCTGCGAAGAGCAAAGGCATATGATAGCCTTCGATAAGCACGTAAGCCATGATGGCTGCGGTTGTGCACCACAGAGCGTTCGATGGCGGCTCGCCTGCAATGGCCTTATTGTAAATCCTATGGGGATTTCCGACCTGGGCAGCCAGCTGAACTTGCGAGTTGGGGTTGCTTTGTGAGCCTATATCCGAGTCGATATCCTCAGATGCGCCCGCAACTGTCGCAAGGGCACCCATAGCAGCTACGAGTCCCATGCCAAATGCGTCCATTTATTCCTCCTCCTTTTCATTTCACCAATTTCATTCTATTTGGCAATAAAATTGGCTATGACGCTCTCGGTATCAATTACCTAAACTTATAAACCTTTCGCGATAGCAGGGGAAATAGGAAATGTGGAATTAGTGCAAGATTGGAGAATGACGGGGACCGGTTACATGAAAAATGATTTAGCTAAACATATCACTACCAGGGCTCTCTCTTTGATCCCATATAAAAACCTATGATGTTCATGACGCGATGGAGGATCGGCGTTACTAATAAGACGATTATTATAATCTGTGGCGTAAAATTTTCCTGAAACCACATCGGCGCGAGAATCAGAGTTAAAATCCAGGCACCCATGACGAAGTCCAGTTGATCGATGATGAAGAGCTGAGCCCCGCGCTTCAGGCCCATCCTTCTCTTAAAAAACGCGGCCACGATATCCCCAAGCATTGCGCCGAGGGAGAGCCCAAGCAGGATCGGCAGCTGATCAAATCCAGAGCCAAAGCTGGGCAGACCAAGGATCGGTGCGAGGCTATTGAGAAGCAAGCCTATGATCAGTCCCCCCATGGTGCCTCCTATTGTTCCCCGGAATGTCTTTCCATCGCCTAATATGCGATGGCCATCATGGAAGAACCTGCCGAAGTCAAGGGGAGTGCCTCCCCCAAGTAGAACCGCACAGTTATTGGGCAGGTATGCGGGAAGCATTAGCCAGAAGGCGATTATCAGTAGATTCATTCTCCTCTCCCTCGCCGCCGAACCTGTATATCAAATTATCTGATGGTCTTATCTGATGGTCTTATCTGAT
>JAQVZT010000079.1:0-1810 GCA_028708055.1 Methanothrix sp. | reverse complement strand
TTATCTGATGGTCTTATCTGATGGTCTTATCTGATTGCCGGCAGCACCTCCACCGCATCCGGCGCATCTCGACCGTGAGATCCTTAGCAGAACCGCAGATCAGCCAACCATTATTCCTTGATTTAGGCTGCAGCGGTTCGCAGAAAGAAGTTTTCTATGAAGCCTCTTCGCAGCCGACCTATTTTATGCATTGGGCTTTATATTGGGTTAAATGAGTAAATAGGTTTTAACCTTAAAATTTAAATGACCAAAAAAGGTAAATATATCAAATAGCCAAAAAACCATTTGGCCACTTGGCCATTGCACTGGGTGAACGGAAATGAATAGCGTATATCACTACTGGATAGGGCTGCTGGTGATGGCCGTCTTCGTACTGATCGGATACGGCTTTGCCTATGGAACCTGAACCGGCTAGATGGGAAAAAGAACCTTAAGCTATCGATTGAGCATCTTGCGATCCTTGCTGGCCAAGATGACCAACAAGGATTTTTCTATTTCTCCTCGCGGGGAAAGACGGTTTTTCAAATGAAGCCTCCCCCGATTTAGCAGACAATCTCAATGAGCAAGGATGATAGGCAGCGGAATTGGCGCCATTCGATCGAAACAGTTAAGTTCAACCTCTTCCTCCTTGGGTGCGGGCGTCGATGGTCTAGTGGTTATGACTTGGGCCTTCCAGGCAGATTTGAATTCTGCGAAGCAAGCCTACAACCCGGGTTCGAATCCCGGTCGACGCACTTCTTTTGTCATTATTTTATCCAAATAATTAATACGTTGAATGCCGAATTATTTTCGCTAGATTTATATCCTAGTTTAACCAGTTGTTGTTTTATGAATTCTGGTAGGGAGATCTCCAACGCCCGAGGATTGCTGGCCGAAAAGATTGCAGGAGAGATCACCCTTTCCCAAAACCCAGGCGAAACTCTGAGGAAATGGCGGAGAAACTTCGCCATAACCCAGACTGACCTATCCAATCACATGGGCATGTCTCCTTCCGTTATCTCCGATTACGAGAGTGGCAGAAGAAAGTCCCCTGGCATAATGATCGTCAGCAAGATCATTGATGCTCTCCTGCGCATAGATGAAAGCCGCGGCTGCAATGTTCTGCGTGCTTACGAGAACATGTGGGGCGACATTTTAGGCCTGGACTCCATTTGCAGCGTCTGCGAATATCAGGACCCCATCCATCTCGCGACCATTGTGCAACGGCTCGAAGCAGATGTGATCTTTGGCCGCACGGACATCACAATCTGGGGTTATACGGTAATAGATAGCATGAAGGCCATCGTCGAAATGCTTCCCGACCAGTTCCAGAAGATCTACGGGCGAAGCACTGCCCGCGCCCTTATATTTACCGGCGCCCATTCAGGCAAATCGCCCATGGTGGCGGTGCGGGTGAGCAATCTCAAGCCCGGTGCGGTAGTGTTGCAGGGCACGTCGCCCTCCGAGGTTGATCCTATCGCTATTAAAATCGCCCAGGTGGAGAACATTCCCCTTCTAACGACACATTTTTCCGTTGACGAACTGACAAGCGCATTGAGCAAAGGGTGAAATCAGTTGGTTTCAGGCATTGTAAGCTATGGCGTCTATATCCCGCGGTTTCGCATAAGGCTGGACGAGATCGCCCGGGTTTGGGGAAACGGCGAAGAGATCACTGAGGGCCTTCGCGTATTTGAGAAATCCGTACCCGACCTGGATGAGGATACCGTGACCATCGCTGTGGAGGCGGCAAGAAATGCCCTGCAGCGCGGAAAGATCGATCCGAAGAGAATCGGTGCCATCTATGCCGGATCGGAGAGCCATCCTTATGCCG
>JAQVZT010000078.1 GCA_028708055.1 Methanothrix sp. | reverse complement strand
GCCTGAATGAGAATATTCGCGTATCCGACCTCAATGGGTTCGCGAGATTTTTAATCGAACTTCTTGCCGCCTGAGGCATTGCATGAAGGTCATATCCGTAGTGGGAACGAAAAAGACCGGCAAGACCACATTGGCCTGCGCTCTCGTCGCCTCCCTGGCCAAGCACGGAAAGGTGGGCACGATCAAGAATATGGCCGGCCATGATGTGGATCAGGGCGACACCAGGCGACACTATGATGCCGGAGCGGACGAGGTCATCGGCCTGGGCGAGGCGCGCCTCAAGGTGACCCGCGAGCGGGGGGATCTCGATTCTGCGCTGGCTGAGCTGGAAAGAGACGGGATGGACTATGTTGTCGTAGAAGGATTCAAGCACAGCCGCCTTCCCAAGATCGTCATGGCCGATATCGAGGTGACCAATGTCGTGCGAAATGTCAGACTCGCAGAGGTTGATCCTGCCCTGGTAGAGGAACTGGCCGGCATTGTGATGAGGATGGAGGACTATTCTGCCCTAGAGGCATGAACATTGATCTGAACCATGATCTGAGCTATGATATGAACCGATCATTGAGCATTCAAACAGAAAACTTAAACATGAGAAGCATCATTACCACAATTCGTAGGAGATGAATTCAAATGGCTGATTGCGAACTATGTACCCGTGCACGACCACTGCTCTTTCCCATAAAGGCCCCCGTCCACAACCTCACTTATCCGGAGGGCGCTTACAAAGGGGTATGCGACATCTGTCTGGAGAACCTGGAGAAGGGCTGGCAGCAGTATTATGGGGCAAAACCGGAAGCCAAGAAATAATTTCTAAATCGCTTTTTGCATAATCACGCATGACTTGGATATAGCTGTAGCTTTGGCTTTGTCGCGGGAGCGGAATCATGAGGATGCAAAAGGAGGAGAAGATCGTAGTGGTGCTGCTCCTCATGGCCCTGGGCTCTCTTGCGGTGGCTTTCTGGGCCTTTGCGCCTGATAGTAGCGATCAGGATAGTTCTTTCGGCTCGGAATCTCAAAAAGACGTAAGCTCCAGCACATCCATCATAGAAGGGCGGATTTTGCAGATCAAGCCCACCAGGAGCGGAGGAAATCTGCTCATCGAGCTGGAGGGATCTGAAACGGATATTTTCGTTCCGGCTAAATCGGGCGCAAAGGAGCTTTTGTCCAGGATAAAGGCTGGAGATCGTCTGAGCGTCAGAGGGACGGTATCGAGCTACCAGGGAAGCGAGGAGCTTGTGGTATCCAGCCCGACGGATGTCCAGGTGCTGGCGACATGAAAATCATAACCCTTCTCACCGACTTCGGCTCCTTTTATCCCGCCCAGATGAAGGGAGTGATCCTCAGCCGGCTTGGGGATAAGGCTACTGAGATCACGTTCGTCGATATCGCCCATGACATCCCGCCCCAGGATGTGCGCGCCGGTGCCTTTGCCCTGCTCTCCACCGCCCGGTACTTTCCTGCCGGGACCATCCATATCGCGGTGGTCGATCCCGACGTGGGAATGGACCGGATGGGGCTGGTGGTGGAAAGCGGCGGGCAGATCTTCGTGGGGCCTGACAACGGCCTGCTCCTGCCGGCAGCCCGCAGCCTGGGCGGGCACGGCGGTTCGCCTCAAGCACCCCAGGCCTACAAGATCGCCGTCTCTCAAGAGATCCTGGGCACGGGTCAGGGCCAGGCATCCAATACCTTTCACGGCCGGGACATCTTCGCTCCCGTTGCTGCCCTGCTGGCTTCGGGAAAGAGCCCGGCGTCAATGGGCCCGAGGGTCCGGCCAAAGGACCTTAACTTCGGAGCGGCCAGAAAGACGGATTCGGGATTTGAGGCTACGGTGATCTATGTGGACCGCTTCGGCAACCTTATCCTGAATATGCGGGACGTGCCTGCATTTTCTGTGAGCCTGAAGGGAATCAAATTGAAGGCCGTGCGGACCTACGCCCAGGCGCGCAGGATCGAACCGCTTATAACCCTGGGCAGCCATGGCTTTGCAGAAATCGCGGTCAACCAGGGAAATGCCGCCGAGGCGTTCCGCCTCAAGGCCGGGGACCGCATCGAGCTGGAGGAGATTTAGGTTGTTTGGAATAGAGTTTGTTCCCGATGAATCGGCCTACAAGATCGGCTACATGGCAAAGCTGGCAGAAGATGCCGGATTCAAGAATATCTGGATCACAGATCACTACAATAACCGGGATGTTTGGACCACCCTCGCAGTGCTTTCCATGATGACCAACAAAATCGCGCTGGGAACGGGTGTCACCAATCCCTACACCAGGAATGCGGCCATCATCGCCTCATCCATCGCCTCCATAAACGAGCTGTCCGGAGGGCGGGCCATCCTGGGAATTGGGCCAGGAGATAAAGCCACCTTCGAGAAGATGGGAATCGACTGGGACAAGCCCCTCTCTCGCGTCAAAGAGTCAGTTTTGGCTATTCGCTCTTTCCTGGCCCGCGAGCAGGTGAACGTGGCCGGCTTCAAGGGTGCGCAGATGGCGTTCAATGCCGGCAAGATCCCCATCTACATTGGCGCTCAGGGGCCGAAGATGCTGGAGCTTGCCGGAGCGATAGCAGATGGTGTGCTCATCAACGCCTCCCATCCGGATGACTTCAAATTCGCCGTGCCCATGATCAGGCAGGGTGCAGAAAAGGCAGGCCGAAAGCCGGAGGATGTGCAGGTCTGCGCCTATGCCAGCTTCAGCGCCGACAAGGACCCGGCCAAGGCGATCAATGCCTCCAAGATCGTGGTGGCCTTCATCGTGGCCGGATCGCCCGAGAACGTCCTGGAGCGGCACGGAATCGGCATGGATGAGGCAAAGACGATCTCCGAGGCCATTGCCAAATACGATTTCAAGACTGCTATGGGTGCGGTCACTGCCAAAATGACAGAGGCATTCTCAGTCTCCGGTGCGCCGGTGGACTGCAGGGCAAGAGTGGATGAGCTTCTCAAGACCGGAGTCACGCAGATTGTGGTGGGCTCGCCTATCGGTCCCAACAAGGAGAACGCCATCAAGCTCATCGGAAAGCAGGTCATCGGCAAATAAGAGCATTGAGGGTCATGCGCGGGCTTTACATTGGGCGCTTCCAGCCCTATCATCTCGGGCATCAGGCGGTCCTGAAGAAGATCGCTCAGGAGGTGGATGAGATTGTGATAGTGATAGGAAGCGCTCAGGAGAGCCACACACCCGAGAATCCGTTCACCGGCGGCGAAAGAATGGAGATGATCTATGCCGCCCTGACCGAGGTCGGTCTGAGGGAGCGCTCTGTTGTCACGCCGCTGCAGGATATCCAGCGAAACTCGGTATGGGCCTCTCACCTTCGATCGATGGTGCCCCGTTTTGATGTGGTCTATTCCAACAATCCTCTGGTGATCCAGCTCATTACCGAAGCCGGAATTGAGATAAGAAGGTCTCCCATGTACCAGAGAGAGCAGTACTCAGGAACTGTCATCCGCAAGCTGATGAGGGAGAACGGAGAATGGCCTTTGCTGGTGCCGGACTCAGTGGCGGATTTTATCAGGGAGATCGGCGGCGTTCCCCGCCTCAATGCTGTTTCCAGGAGCGACAGAGACTGAATCGAAATATCAGGATTACCAGAGAGAAGGATCAAACTCGGCTTTAGGATCTCGTTTGATGGTGCCAAATCCCGCCTCGACGACCATTTTATTGAAGCTTTTATTCAAATTCGGCTTGCCATTTGGTCCAGAGAGATAGACGAGGCAGGGAATGGATCCGTCTGAATTTGTGCTTGCCAGATTGTCCTTATCGAGGAATACTACAACATTGAGAAGATGTTCCAGGGCAAACTCCCTGGCATGAACTCCTTCGATGGTCCCCATCTCAGGGCAGTCCACCTGGGAGAGGCTGACCAGGCCGAAGCCCTGCACATCGAATGTATCGCCATCTACAACACGAGTTACAATTCCGGAAGGATAGTTGGGAGAAGCGACGACCATTGATATGAGCATAAGCGCAAATAATGCAATTTTGGATATCACAGGCTCGGTTTAGGATTTTTAAGGCCAAAAAGCTGTTGATCGATGAAATGATCGTTTTTTATATTCAAGTCGAGACGAGAATTCAGAATTTATGGTGGTGCACCTACTATAGTTTTAAGTTTCTGGATCTAGATTATAGGATGTGATTTTATAGATATACTCCGAGCGAGGGTATCTGAGAAAATTAGTATTCAATAAGGCCAAGTTCCGATATGGAATAAATTCCAACATATAATTGATTCGCTACCGTATTGCAGAGAATGCAAATGTTACCGTAATCTTTTTTAATTAGTTATTTTATTTGTATTATTTCAATTTCTGATGAGATTAGGACCAAGTGAAGAAGGAGATGCAACTGTAGAAAAAATATAGAGGATAGATGATTGAAATGAACCCGATTCCCACGAAATTCAAGATGCTCTTTTGCATGTTCCTGGTCTTGCTGCAATCTGCTTCTGGATTCAACACCAGCAGTCTTGATGTTGCGAATTTCAATTTGGACCCCAAAGAACTGAGCGAATCGCGTGACACACTAGATGTTACAGTCGCCATCAAGGACCCATTGTCAAGTCCAGGCAATCTTCAAAATGTATCTATGCTTTATGCAAGCTTCACAGGTCCATGGCATGATAGAAATCAGACTATTCCCCTTAAAGCATATGGAGGAAATAGGGAGAACGGAATATACTATGGCTCATATAAGTTCACAAAAGAAGACATGGGCATCAGTGGCTTTCCAAATCTGGGATTGGGATCAAATGGAATATGGAGCCTTGATAGATTATTGGTTTATTATGATAACGGAGATGTTCAGGACTTAACTGTCCCCAAGCAATCTGACACCTGCTTCAGGCTTCCCTGGAGTTGGTACACGATATGCTTGATCCTTGTTTCAGGAGCCATCTTTCTTATATTCGCATATTTGATTCTGCTTCATGAATATATAAAGAAAAAACAAAGACAGAAAAAAGATCAAATTATTGAAAAGGCCGAAAAGATCAACGAAATAAGCGACAAAATCAGGAACATTGAGAATAGTGTCAATGGGATAGAAGTTCAAATCAAAATCATAGCTGACAAGACCAGCGGCCAAGGAACTGATGATCATGACCGCATAAATGAAGCAATAGATAAGGCTTCCGCCGCCGAAAGGGATGCGTTACAGGCCAATCATTACGCGATAGAAGCCAAAGGGCTGGCCGCAGATATTAAGAAAAAAGTGGAAGAGAGGGAGAGTAGCCCTAAAAGGAGTTTTAATCCATTTAAAGCATTAAATAATCTAATTTCAGGAATCTGGAATTTGCTGGTATTTCCTTTTGACCATATGGATGATCTTGGTAATGTCATCAAGGAAATCTATAAGATCGACAACGCTCCTAGTGCTTCTCGTGCTCAGTTTTTAATATGGACCGCAGTCGCAGCCTACTCATATATCGCAATCACCGCAGACAAAGCGATTATCCACGGCTATTTTAATTTTGAGACAGATTTTCCTGTCAACTTGATCCTGGCCATGGGGTTGAGCGCCGGCACAGCTATCGCCTCTCAAAGCATATCAAAGCCGATAGCAGGTGATATTACCGATGCTAAAGGAGGAATATTGCTCGATGATGCCGGCAACTTTGACCTAGGCAAGATCCAGATGATTGCGTGGACAGTAATTGCTGCCGGAGCCTATTTAATTGCTGTATATCATAATATTTTTTCAGGATTCGCACTCCCCGGCCTGCCGGATATAGATACATCCCTATTGGCACTGATGGGTATAGGAGATACTACATATCTGCTCAAGAAGAAGATAGATGACAGGCCCAAACCGGTCCCACCATGACCTCTGTTTAAGGTAGCTTCTGGACCTCACGCAGAACTGCGAATGTGAGAAGAAGACAAACATAAGACTAATATCTGGCTCTTGGATTTGAGCAGATCACCTCAAATCTCCTTTTTATATGATAACGTCAACACAGATAATCGAGTGAGGCATAAAACGCATGACCAAGTACTTCGAGGTTCTCCGACGCGACGGCCCGGCTCGCATGGGAAAGCTGCTCTTCGGTCGGCAGATCAGCACTCCTGCCCTGATCGGCAAGGACGATTATGTATCTGCGGGCAGCGTTTACAGCTACGCCAGCCTTCAGGAGGCGATCAATGCCGCGGAGGCTCTGCGTGATCAAGAGAAGCTGGCCATACTTCCCTACGTTCCCGCCGCCCTTCACTCTGAGCCTGCCCTGGAGCTGCCGCCTCTGGAGACCTCCGGGCCCAAAGGCATAATGGTCCATCCATTCAGTGAAAAAGAGCCCAAGAATGCCGATGTCTATGTTTTGGGCAATGCCGGTGCCCTGAAAAATCCCAGAGATCTGGTGGCTGCGGCTATTGGCATCCGCGAGAAGATCGCTCCGGATGCGGCTTTGTATGCTCCTGCCGTCGCCACGCCTGCCAACCTGGCTTTGCTGGTCTACCTTGGGGTCGACCTGCTGGACGGAACGCGCGTGCTGGCCGACGGCCTGCTGGGGCGCTACCACACTCGGGACGGCGTTTGGAAGGCCGAGGAGCTGGCGGAGCTTCCCTGCCGCTGCCATAGCTGCCGGAAGATGGCGGAAGAGGGCATTAAAAAGGAATTGCTCATCGCCCACAACATCCAGAAGCTGGAAGAGGAGCTGCTCGCAGTTCGTGAGGCCGTTCGATCCGAGATCATGCGGGAGTATGTCGAGCGGCAGGTGCGGGTAACTCCCGAGCAAACGACAGCCCTGCGCCTGCTGGATGGCGAGCACCGGTACCTGGAGAAGAGAACTCCCCAGATACGGCGCAGTACCTTCTTTGCCAACTGTTCCGAATCTCTGAAGCGCGTGGAGGTCACCCGCTTTGCTGAAAGGGTGATTGGCCGGTACAGTGCACCGGAGAGCGATGTCCTGCTGCTTCTGCCCTGCTCGGCAAAGAAACCCTATTCATTCTCCCGGTCGCACCGGCTCTTTGCCGAGGCAGTGGGAGGCCGCCGCCGCTATCTGCACGAGCTGATTTTAACCTCTCCTCTGGCTCTGGTGCCCCGCGAGCTGGAGGAGGCCTATCCAGCGGCGAGCTACGATGTTCCCGTAACCGGCCGCTGGGACCGAGAGGAGAGGGCTTGGCTCTCCGGCTGCCTGGAGGCCTACCTCAAGAAGAACCGGTACGCTAGGATCGTGGCCCACCTTGAAGGCGAACTCTTGGAGACGGTAAAAGAGATGGGCCTTGATGCCGAATTTACCGGGGGCGGGACGGGCGGCCCGGCCCTAGACCGGCTCAGCGCCGCTGTGGCCGAAGCCTGCCGGGATGCCAGGCGGCTGCCAGACCTGCGCCTTCTTCGCTACCGTGCCCATGCTGATTTCTACTTCGGAGAAGGAGCCTCTGACCTCCTTCTGCAGGGAAAGATCCTGGTCAAGGGCCGGGAGATTCAGGATGAGCACAAAAAGCCGCTTGCTGCAACCACACCCAGCGGCATGATCGCCATATCCCTCGCTGGCGCGAGCAGGCTGCAAGCCCTCGGGAGGTACATCGTCAGAATCGGCGATTTCCTGCCCAAAGGGTCCTTACTGGCTCCCGGTGTAGTAGAAGCAGATGACCGGATCCGTCCCGGCGATGAGGTCATAATTGTGGGAGAGAAGGCCTTCGGCATTGGTAGGGCGAAGATGTCCGGCTGGGAGATGAAGAGGTCACGCCGGGGAGTGGCTGTAGAGATAAGGCATATCAAAGGAAAGCAGTAAACAGGCGGCAATGGTATACGGATGAATGGCCTGCAAAGCTCTGTCGGACAAGAGAAGAAAAGAACTCGACACCGGACCTTTCGAGAGGCTGTCGAGTTCTACATGATAGATTTCAAGACGCCCCTGGGAAAAGGAATAGACCTTGCCATCATCACCCTTAACCTATTGCTGGTGGCTATCTTTGTAATCAATACCTACAATATCACCAGCAGTCTCAGGGGCCAGCTATGGACGATGGAGATACTGATCGTTGCCATCTTCATCGTGGAGTATTTTCTCAGGCTTTATGGCGCTCCCAACCGTCTGGATTATGTAAAGGATATTTACAGCGTCATAGATCTGGTGGCCATTATGCCCACCCTCATACTGCTGTTTTTGCCGTCATCATACTTCATCTATGATATTCGAGTCATTCAGACTTTGAGAGTGCTGATGGTCTTCAGGATATTCAGGTTCCTGCGTTTCATCTCCCGCGATCATCTTCTATTCGGCACTATAAGCCCCAAAATGATAAACGTCGCCCAGCTCGTCGTGAGTATAATTATAATATTCTTCGTATATTCTGGGTTATTCTATTTTGTGGAAAGCCCCGTAAATCCTGATGTGCAGAACTTCGGGGACGCATTCTACTTCACAGTGGTCGCCGTGTCCACAGTGGGATTTGGCGATATTGTGCCGGCGTCAGGCGCTGGCAGGTTTGTTACAGTGGCCATGATAATCTCCGGAATAATCATCATTCCATTCCAGGCTGCCAGGATCTTCCGGGCCTGGCTTGTGGCCGAGAGGGAAAAAAGGATACAAATCTGTCCCGGTTGCGGATTGGACAGGCATGACATGGATGCAGGCTATTGCAAAAAATGTGGAGAGCTCCTGGCAGGCAGCGAAGAATGATAGTTGAAGATGGCTGAAGACGGTTGATGCCTTCCCTGCCATCTGCTGCATCCCTTCGTGTGACCCTCGCCGCATCTACTGGATATCGCTCTGCTGATTCTCTTTTATCCTCGATCCTCCGGGAGGCAAAAACTGAATAATCTGGTCGACAGAGGCCACGGACTTCAAGAATGCTCTGTCCTCCACCACCTCCCCGAATTGCCGGTAAATTTTCTTGGCCAGATCATCGGGATTCAGCTCGCCTGGCTCAATCTGCACCATTGGATCGGCTCTTGGCATGACTGCTGAGATCGGCCCACCGATCAGAATGCCCTCCGCTATTCCCAGGGCCAGGCCCAGAAGGGTATCTCTGAAATAGGTGCGCTCTCCGCGGATGACGAATGCGCCCTTCTTCAGAAATTCCCCCGACTCCGGAGTCTTGCTGACCTGATCGGCCCTGATCAGATAGCAGTCCGCAGCGGCAAGCCCGCCCTTCCAGATGGATGAATAGCTCACGGCAAACTGTGCCGCCTCTGCCAGAGTGCTCTCCGGTACAGATTCGCCTTCGGTCTTGATCACAGTGAGAGGCGCGCCGGGGGCATCGGTGTGCATAGCCAGATCTCGCTTTTCCAGATATTTGGCGTAGATCTCCTCGTTGCTGTCTGCATCCCTTCCTCCCAGCACCAGAAATCCGTCCGAGGATGTGAACCAGCGGAACCTTTCGTACCACTTGGGCTTGCGCCTGCGTTGATGGGCATGGGCGGATGGGCTGCTCTTCCGGGGTGCCTTCTTTGCCGCCCGAAGCTCAATTGTAATCGCCAGGGCCTCCTTTGCCCCGCTGGCCTTTCGAGCCATCTCCTTGGCCTTCTCGTAGTACCTCTGCGCATTCTGGGGAACGGTGAGTCCCGCATTCAGCTCTATCTCCTCGCCCTCCAGAAGGACGCGCATCTCGCCCTGTCCGTCCATAAAGAGGATGATCTTCGCCTGGGGCAGGCCCGAACCGCAGATCTTCTCCCAGATCTGATTGTAAGAGAAGCCTTTGGCTCTGGCATCGGAGACCACGCGCAGGACCCCCTCGATGCTTCCGTAAATCTGGTAGACCATCTCGCCCTTGGCGATGAGGGCCTTCTCCTGGGCCTGAAACTCGTCAATTGCTTTTTGTTGCAGCTCAATTCTGCGGTCCAGCGGATTTTTCTTTTTCTCCTCGTCATCCTCTTTTTCGACGAAGAACGCATCGAGTGCCTCGCTAAAGGTTGCATAGCGTTTTTTCTCCAGGCTCTCGTAGATCCTGAGTGGGCGGGAGAGGACGTCCACCGGCTCGCCGTTTTCAAGAACGATGTGCGGATCAAGGGTATTGTTGAGGAATACATCCCGTAAAGCCTGATGGACCCGATCGATCTCCTCTGCGGTCAGATCGGAGGCAGGCTTATTCTTATCCACACCTGCGACCAGGCATACTTCCTCACCATAGGTTCCGCCCATGTTCAGTCCTCGAACAATGGACCTGACCAGGTCCTGACCGGTGCCGGAAAGCCATGCGGTGAGATCTTCTTTGGAGATGGTTCTGGGATCGAGCTGACCGGGATGGTAGAGATACCTCTCGCCTGCTGCCATTTTGCTGCCCCGGTAGATCATCTTCCTGAGCATGGAGAGTATCTGCCGGTTCTC
>JAQVZT010000481.1 GCA_028708055.1 Methanothrix sp. | reverse complement strand
AGAAGATCCTCAAGATCTACAATGAGGACTGGGATCTACCAAATGTCTACGAGGGAGCCAGAGCAAGCGTTGTGGGAAAGATCAATACCGGCGACAGGTTCAGGGTTAGCTACAAAGGCGAGATGATCTGCGATGTGCCAATCAAGCACCTCACAGAAGGCATCCGCTATAACCGCCTAGAGCTGCCGCGCACCATTAAGGTTACCGAGCCGGATGCAGAAGAGCCGGCTGACTACAATGAGGTGCTGCTTAAGATTCTCAAATCGCCCAATATCGCTTCCAGAGAGCACGTCTACCGTTACTATGATACTGAAGTCATGGGCAGCACCGTAATCAGGCCAGGAGAAGCTGATGCCGGCCTCATAGCGCCGGTTCGAGGAGAGAAGTTCGGCGTGGCGCTGGCGGTTGACTCCAATCCGTTCTACGGACGCATCAGCCCCTACTGGGGAGGAGCGACAGCAGCTGCGGAGGCAATGAGAAATGTAGCTGCCATTGGAGCAGTTCCTTCGACGCTCACCGACTGCCTGAACTACGGCAACCCGGAAAAACCGGAAGCATTCTGGGAGTTCAGGGAGGGCGTCAAGGGCCTGGCCGAATCCTGCAAGAACCTTTATCTCAAGGGATATGAGGACCAGCAGCAGCCTGTTCCCATCGTCTCCGGCAACGTCAGCTTCTATAACGAATCGCCGGATGGATCGGTGGACCCGTCGCCCGTGGTAGCCTGCGTGGGAATCATGAAGGACATCTCCAAGGCCATCACCATGGAGTTGAAGAAAGCTGGCGACAAACTCTTTCTCATCGGTCCCAGGTTTGACGAGCTGGGCGGGTCCGAATACTACCAGACCATTCTGGGAGTGATGGGAGCCAATGTGCCCATCGTCCGCTTCGACCTGGAGAGGAACATGATCTACGCAGTCATAGATGCCATCGATGAGGGTCTCCTGGCGGCGGCGCATGATATCTCCAACGGCGGTCTGGCAGCAAGCCTCTGCGAGATGGCGCTGGTCCGTCCGGCCCGGTTTGGCTTTGAGGTTGATCTGGAGGGAGCGAGCGCGCAGGGAAGCGATGGCAACATGAGAACTGACAGGGTCCTGTTCTCCGAATCCTCTGGGTTCGTCCTGGAGGCAAAAGCGGGCTGCGAAGCCCGGCTGACTGAGCTATTAAGGAAACACGGTCTGGAGCCAATGCAAATCGGAACAGTCTCAGCCAAGAGAAGAATTGTGATATCAAGATCAGGTGAGTCCGTAGCCGACCTGGACCTGGATGAGGCAAGGAATGCTTGGGTCTCTGGCCTGGTGGAGGCGATGAGATGAAGATAGCAGTTTTGCAGTTCCCTGGAACGAACTGCGAGTTTGAGACGCTGGTAGCCGTGAAGGCAGTGGGCATGGATGGCGAGATCTTTCGCTGGAACCGGCCCGCAGGCGAGCTGTCCGGCTTTGATGGGTTTGTCATACCGGGTGGCTTCTCTTATCAGGACAGGATTCGAGCCGGAGTTATAGCCTCCAAGGAGCCGGTCATGAGCGCCCTGACCGAAGAGGCTGGCAAGTGCAAACCAATCCTCGGCATCTGCAACGGATTTCAGATTCTGGTGGAGGCGGGCCTTCTTCCCGGCAAGAGCAGAAACTGCGACCAAGAGAGTGAAAAAGGCGGCCATATGGGCAACGGCAGCGACAGCAGCAGCGGAAAACTCAAGGATGGAGCCAATGTGGATATGGCTCTGGCCCAGAATGTGATGGTCTCCAAGGGGAAGATTGTGCGGCGGGGATACTACTGCGATTGGGTCAACCTCCGACATGAAGCTCCATCTAAAAGATGCAGCGGCTCTTTTGCCATCGAGAGGGGAGCACTTCTCAAGATCCCCATCGCCCACGGCGAAGGAAATCTGGTCACAACCACACCGGGATTGATCAAGAAGCTCAACGACGAACAGCAGGTGATCTTCCGCTATTGCGATAAGAATGGACGGATCATAAATGAGTTTCCATTCAATGTAAACGGCAGCACTGAGAGTATAGCCGCCATTTGCAATGAGCAGGGCAATGTTCTGGGCATGATGCCTCACCCGGAGAGGGCCTTTTTCGCCTGGCAGCTTCCTGCTTTCGATCCGAGAAAACAGCGAGCCGACGAGGCCGGTCCAGGCAGAAGAGTATTCGAATCAATGAAGCGCTACATCGAGGTGAACGCATGAGCACCAACCAGAAGATCAACCTGCGCGTCTGGCTAAAGATACCTGATGCCGAAGCTGCAACCGTTAAGAACACGCTTGTCCGGCGTTTGGGCTACAGCAATATCCTCGCCGATGTCAAGAAGGAACGCCTGTTTTCCATAGAGATCGACTCCGGCGATCCTGAGGAACTGGCCAAGAGCTTTGCCAGGGAGCTGGTTAACGAGAATAAAGAGAGCTACAAAGCCCTGATCGATGAGCTTCGCTTTGAGGACGAATACGTGCCGGTAAAAGTTGCGCTGCATATCGAAGATGGCGAGGCCATATCCGTTCGGG
>JAQVZT010000480.1 GCA_028708055.1 Methanothrix sp. | reverse complement strand
TAAAGCCTTTCGAGGTTCTGCATATCGGCGACCATTACAATTACGATTACGAGTCTCCTCTGCAGGCTGGCCTCGATGCCCTCTTCCTGGACCGCAAGGGGGAGCGCTCCGGCCCGGAGGTAGTGGGGGATCTGCGGGAAGCAATGGCGCTGATAGATGGGTGCATTTAGATGAAAAAAGATACTGGACTGATCCTGGCGCTTGATGTCATCACCAGCCGGGAAAAGTCCCCTTTCACTGGCCTTGCAGCTCAAAGGCTATTTTGACGCCATTAAAATCGGCTATCCGCTCATTCTATCCGCAGGTCTTGGCATCGTAACCGAGATCAGTTCATTTTCCCCCGGTCATCGCCGATCTGAAGGTGGCCGATATTCCCAACACCAACCGTCTCATCTGCCAGGCGGTGCTTGATGCAGGAGCAAGCGGAATTATAGCTCAGGCTTTTACTGGAAAGGACTCGTTGCAGGCCTGCAGAGAGAGCGCGGCGGAGCACAAAGCCGACCTCTTTGTGGTCACTGAGATGAGCCATCCCGGCGCAGAGCTGTTCATAGCACCGCTGGCTGAGAGGATGGCCAGGCTGGCGGTGGAAGTGGACGCCGCCGGAGTCGTCGCTCCTGCCACGCGCCCGGAGAGAATTAGGAGGATTCGCTCCATCATCGGAGAGCGGATCATCATCTCGCCCGGCGTGGGCGCCCAGAGCGGATCTGCCAGAGCAGCTCTGCAGGCCGGAGCCGACTACCTGATTGTGGGCAGATCGATCTATGAGGCAAAGGAGCCGGCGATTTCGGCAAGAAAGCTTCTGGATCTTCTTTCGTCCGCATAGATCCCCATAGATCCATCAGATCCGTCTCCCAATCCCTGCTGGATCTTCAAAACTTTTCTATATCAGAAGAATGATGCAATCTTATCGCTGGAAACATATCGAAACGAATATTAATGATGATGTATTATCCGTCCCTAAATTGGTGTCTTAGTTATGGGTAGCTACTTTAGCGAAATGATAGGTGACCTCAACTTCTCTTTGGATGAGCTGAAGCATGAGAGCGAAGAAAGCTGCCCGGACCGTCATTTTATCATGCAATTGATAGATCGTATTAAAATCGGCCTGGATGAGCTGGAAGACCGCAGCCGTAATATCACCGGCATCATCGAGAATGCGCCACTGGCTATTGCTATTATCGAAAGAGACGGAACATTCAGCAGCATAAATCCCAAATTCGCCGATCTTTTTGGTTACCTCCCAGAAGAGATACCCTGCGGAAGAGAGTGGTTTAGAAAAGCATTTCCTGATCCGGATTATCGAAGGTTTGCCATAGCCAGCTGGATCAGCGACCTGAAAGAAATCGGTGCCGGGGTCAAGAGATCCAGGACGTTCAGGGTAGCCTGCAAAGATGGAACGAAAAAAACCATTAACTTTGTGGCGGTCTCCCAGGAGAATGGAGCAAATCAGCTCATTTGCCAGGAAGCAAATTCCGGATATGGCATCGAGGAGATGAATCTCACCCGCCGTCAGCTCATGGATATTATCGACTTCTTGCCGGATGCCACTTTTGTTATCGACAAAGACCGGAAGGTGATCGCCTGGAACCGGGCTTTGGAGGAGATGACCGGCGTCAAGAAACAGGAAATAATCGGCAAAGGCGATTATGCATACGGAGCTTCATTCTACAGAGAAGAGCGGCCTATTCTAGTCGACCTGATTTATGAAGATGATCCGGATACAAGATCTCGATACCGCTACCTGGAACGAAAAGGCGACACACTATTTGCCGAATCCGACGCACCTTTTCTTCTGAATGGGAAAAGGGCATATGTCTGGGCAATTGCTTCACCCCTTCGCGATGATAAAGGAGAGTTGATCGGAGCCATCGAATCCGTAAGGGAGACAACGGAACGAATTGAGGCCGAAGAAGCACAAAGAGATTCAGAACGACGCATGGCTGATATCATCAATTTCCTTCCTGACCCAACTTTTGTCATTGACAAGACAGGCAAGGTCATAGCCTGGAACAGGGCAATTGAGGTTATGACCGGTATTGGTGCCGGAGAGATGCTGGGAAAAGGCAACCATGAGTACGCGCTTCCTTTTTATGGCGAACGCCGGCCCATGCTTGCCGATCTCGTGCTCGAATTGAATGAAGCATCTGAAGATAGATTTGACCAGTGGGGTAAAAAAGAGTGGAACATCGAAGATCTCTATAAAAATTTGCTGCGGCAGGAGGATGGAAGCCTATTCATGGAAGCTTTTATGCCAAATATGAGGGTCTCCGAGACATATTTGCAGGGCATTGCAACAGCACTTTACGACTCGGAAGGCAATGTCACAGGCGCGATTGAATCCGTGCGCAATATTAGCGAGAGCAAAAAGGTGCAAAAGGCTCTCTGCACGGCAAGAGATCAGGCTGAAGCGGCTGCCCGCACTAAGTCGGAGTTTCTGGCCAACATGAGCCATGAGATCAGGACTCCCCTCAATGCGATCATCGGCATGACGGGAATACTT
>JAQVZT010000479.1 GCA_028708055.1 Methanothrix sp. | reverse complement strand
TGGACATCCCTTGGCGGATACAAGACATACGAGCACACTGCCATAACCGATAATCAAGGCAGAAGGCACGTATTCGTCGTAGGTGGAGACAATGCCCTCTGGGACAATGTGGACGGGTCCTGGATTAGTCTTGGTGGAGTTCTGACCATTGCACCATATGCGGCCAAGGATAAAAACGGACGAATACATATTGTCTCACGCGGGGGGGACAATGCGCTCTGGGATTATGTATTTGATACCACAAGCTGGACAGGCGGCTGGAAAGGACTGGGCAGGTCCATCAGCTCTCAAGCAACCGCAGCCATGGAGCCGACCTATGGTACCATGATGGAGATTGCCGTCAGAGGCAGCGATAATTCTCTCTTGCTATGCGAATTCAATGTCAATGATCTGTCGTCCTATAACTGGTATGGTCTGGGCGGATCTCTAGTCAGCAGGCCATTTGTGATCTTCGATCAGAACAGCCGCATGCATATCTTTGCGGTGGGCACAGATAATTCGCTCTATGACAACAGGGGCATTCTCTCCTCCGGAGTTTATGTCCATAATTGGCATTATCTGGGCGGCTTCATTCAAGGGGCTCCCTCCGGCGCTCTGTTGCCCGGGTATACCGATCACCTGGCAGTAATGGTCCGAGGTGGAGATAGTGGCCTATGGATGGCGGACGTCAATGGCCTGAGCGACCCGGAGGCATGCACCTGGATCGGCTTTGGCGGAGTCCTTACATCTGAGCCGTTTGCATCGACTGATACCTCCGGCAGAGTTCATACCTTTGTTCGTGGCGGCGATGGCGCTATGTGGGAGAATGTCTTTTCCAGCAATCCCTGGAATCCATCCGGTGCGCTCTGGATCGGTCATGGTGGAAGCATTATAGGATCGCCACAGGCATTGCCGGACGGCATGACCTATGCCTATGTGCAGGGAGGAGACTCGGCAATATGGCGTAAGGCGTATGCCACCTCCGCACCATCGTCTTCTGTAGCGGAGGCGTCTGGAAAAGAGGACAGCTCAATTGAGGCGGTGACGCTGGAGGAGGGAGCTATTGGGGCCACAAAAGCGTGAGTGTGCTGGTGGGTGGGGAGCCAGGAGGAAAGATTTCCTCAGACCCACTGGTCATTTTTTGCCGATGAGTCTCTTAATCCAAGGAAAAGTTATCTTAGGTGTTTCAAATTAGTTCCTGAAGCGATCGTATACACTGTGTATGTGTATTTTCGGCCACATCAACACTTACTGAATCTTCCACCGATTATTTATTCTTGGGGTGAGACAATTCGTGGGATTTATCTGAGATTTTGCGGCAAACTCGACATACTACCCTCTTCGTAGCTATCATTATCAATACTAACCATAAGGAAGGAATAACCAGTTTTTTTCTGGCGATGGAAGCTATCAATCAACATGAAAATCGACAGGAACATTATGGGTGATATATATGGTATGTAGTTCTTATGGGCACAGGCGAAATCAGACGCTGCGCACCATTTTTATATACAAACATTGCTAGAATTTTAATATCATGCATTGTGAGTTGGCTATTTCAATTATATGTTCCGGCTTATCTGTAAAGAATTCTTGAAATGCTCTTCTTACTCCCTCGGCTCCATTATAGTCATGAGAAATCATTATGCCACCCTTGCTCATTCTTTCATAAAAAAAATTTAGGCACTCTTTAGTGCTTAAATAGGTATCAACATCAAAATGAACAAAAGAAAATCTCTTGTTTTTTATTGGGTCGGATGTCGTCGGAAAAACTCCTTTATATAAATATACATTTTCATAATTCTTAAGATTTTCCTTAACCTCGTCAAATGTTCCTGCATACTGGCCGGCAAAAAATTGCCTTGAATCTATACTGCTGACCTCTGGTATGCCTTCGAAAGTGTCAAATAAATGCAAAGTTCTGAGACCTTTTGCCTCACATATAATTCTTGATGAACCACCTTTGTATATACCCACTTCGGCAAGGTCTCCTTTAATCTTTTCTGTAGCCTTTACTGCCATAAATATTGTGTAGGCCTCACTCGGGCACAATAACAAATCGGTTTCTTTTCCGATTCGATTTAGGCGATCAAAAATATCTCTCCGATATTTATCGTTATATGAAATTATTGTGGCTCTCTGGCTTGATAGTATATAATTTACGGTTTTTGATAGGGACATCCTTAATTTTGCTTTGGCATTTATCAATATTTGCGTCATTAGGTACACCTATTTACCTGCCAATATTCAATTTCAGTTGTTGCTTTTGCAGCATCTCCTATTTGAGGATTTCGAAAAATCGAATCTATGTATGTAGTACCGAATGTTTCTTAGTGTCCTAGAATTATTAATTATTATTCCATTATACTCTAAAATTGATCAACTCCGAAAGAGTCCATACACGGTCTGTGATTCCTGCCGCCATCATGGGTGTCCTCTGCATCCATTTTCGTTCCCTTTGGTCTATTTGGATCCTCAAACCTTTATGCGTCTTAACGAAATGATATATTCCGAGATAGATATT
>JAQVZT010000077.1 GCA_028708055.1 Methanothrix sp. | reverse complement strand
TGCCACCGCAGGAGGCACAGGCCAGGATAAGACAATCACTGAATACTTGGACGATTTAATGCTCAACTTCGGTTCTTTTGTGACAGGAAGTACTGGAGCAGCCATGGACCAGGGTCCTAAGGCGCTAAAGGATGCTGAAAAAAAAGCCTTTGAACTAGGCAAAGCCCTGGCAGAAGATATCAGTACCAGGAGAGATTACATCGAGCAAAGGAAGAGGCTGGAGGAAAACAGGAAGATCTTCATGGCTCTGGCGAAAAGAAATCCTGAATGGGAGCATCAGAACGAGTACTGGAACAAGCTCAACTGGACTTGAAAGTTGAGGAAAAGCCAACGTTGGTTCTGCAAGTCCAGGTATCTAATGAAACAGAACTTGCAATGCATTACGAAATTATAATCCAACTACCGAGGACTTGACAGAACACCAAAATTTACTTTAATATACGCAGAACGTGGAATTGTCATGACTGTTAATCAAAATTGGCTCGATCTCTTCAAGCCATCCGCACCCGGAGAAGACAAAAAATGGTATGAGGTCGAACCGGCTGAGGGGCACAGGTTCCTAGGTGAAGTGCTACAGCTGCGAAATAGGCGCGAGATCCTGAAGTTCATTGGCCGGGGGATAAAGACCAAGAGGGAAATCGAGATGATCCTCGGGTTCATTGAGAGTGTGGCCGAAGTGCACCTCATCCTCCTGGAAAAAGCGATGCTAATCGAGAAGGTTAGCGACGAGTATAGATCGACCCTACTTGGCATTGCCTACCTGGAGAACTTTGAGGATTTTGCTTCAAAATAGATTTACTCGATGCAAATATGACTGTTCTTGTCAACCGGAAAAAGCCCTGAAAGAGATTAGGAGATTCTTTGGCTCTGTTGATCTTGATCCAAATATGACGGGCCGTGATGCAGGGGACGTCGCAGAAGCAGTTATCCAGGATCTTGAGCTGAAGAGCGGGGCTGATGTCAAAGTTACTGGCACTCGGGAGCGATTTCCAGAAACTGTTCGCCCCCCAGGATGTGCTGGTCGGTGCGGCAGACCACACGGGCGCGTGCCCTGGCGAGCGCGGATGCGGTCCGGGCGCGGGGGGGCGTGCCCGAGCGTCAGCGGCGCGCCTGGCGGGGGCGGGATCATGGCACTGGCCTATCTGGAGCATTCCATTCAGGATGCCAGGTTGGACCTATCAGATGATTATCAAATGGTCTTCAAGCGCATGCAGTCTGTTGAGACGGATTCGGAGGGCAAGGCTCGCAATGTCGGCTATGTGCCGTATCTTGACTGCAAGCAGGCTAGCATCTCGTTCCCCGATAGTGGCCCTTTAGTCGCCAATCTTCTCATCGAAATTGAAAAAGGAAAAATGTCGTGCTTTCCATGGTTTACAGTAATTCTGCCAACTCGTCAATGCTGATGTCGGCATCTTGAAGGATTGCGTGCAAAGTGCCCTTCGGAAGGTCCTTTTTATGAAATGGCACTACAGCTATCTTTTCCGTTTTCGGGTTGTAGTAATAGTGATGGCTCCCTTTCATCCGTTTCAGCTCAAATCCGGCTCGCTCCAGTGCCCTGGCGAGCTTCTGAGGCGATATTGCAGGAAGCTTATGCATAGGCTTCAACAGAAACGGTATACTCTAATACGTCGTTGTCCTTTGGCACTTCTTTTCCCAATTCTTTGAGGGTTTCGATGTAGCCTTCAATTGCCTCTCTTGCCATTGCTATGGCTTCATCAATCGTCTCGCCGAATGTCACGCATCCCGGAAGGGCCGGGACGATCACCGTATATCCCCCTTCTTCCTCTTTTGCCAACCGGATTCTGTAATTAAGCGTTTGCATCCGAAAACAAGATTGCTGTCCTGCTAAATCAACCTTTGGCTTGTTCGAGACTTCTGGCCCATTCCAAACCCGTGAGATCTTCCATCCGATTGCACATCCATTCGGGAGGATGGCTACGCCACACAGAAAGAAGCCAGATCGAGGTCGCCCTGCCGCTCGATGCCATCAATGCCCCGTCCGCCCGCAAGAAGTCCATCCGCCTCGACCACCCTTGGCAGCGGACGGAGCTCAGCCGATAATGACGGACAGACTGTTTTGGTCAACCGGAAAAAGCCCAGAAAAAGATGAGGTGATTCTTTGGCTCTGCGGAGGTTGGTCCAAAGAAGTCAGGTCGTGATGCAGGGGGCGTCGATGAAGCAGTTATCCAGGGTCTTGAGTTGGAGAGCGGGGCTGATGTCAAAGTCACCGGCACTCGGGAGCGATTTCCAGAAACTGTTCGCCCCCCCGTATGTGCTGGTCGGCGCGGCAGACCGCACGGGCGCGCGCCCAGGCGAGGGTGGGGGCGGTCCGGGCGCGGGGGATGTGCCAGAGCTTCAGCGGCGCGCCTGGCGGGGGCGGGATCATGGGGCGCATCGTGGGGAGGGGGTCAGGCATCGGCAGGCTGGTGGGGGGCTGGAAGGGCTCGATCTTGGACGGGAGGAGAGAAGTGATAATGGGGAAGTTTATAGCAGTAGGATTGCCGAGCTACTCCGCCCACATTCCTCACATATGGTCTTTCTATTCGTCCAGAACGTCCTTGATGAGATTATCTATCTCCTCTTTCCGTTACGGATTCAAGGAAACATGCATCCCGTAGCAAGTTTGTTTGGGGATCAAGAGCCCTTCCGAAATAAGTTCATCTGCCGCATCTTTCGCTTTGCCCCGAAGGTTTTTTGGAGCGCTTTTGGAGAGATCATCAAATACCAAAGGTATTGTTCTCGGTGTCCTTGCGGATTGCGAAATACCCCATCCCAGTAACGGCTTCCTTTGGAACAACTATTTTGCCGCCTAGCTTTTCGACTTTTGCAGCGTATTTATCCACCGAAGGCACTCCGATGTTAACCATAATCTGCTGCTCCAGCTGCGTTCTCTTAATCATGCCCCCCCCAGGAACGCTGTGCAGATCGATTATCATGTAATCTATGCCCTGCATGCTTTCGACCTTCCATCCAAAGAGACTGGCATAGAATGTTTTTGCTCTTTGGATATCATCGGCAGGTATTTTACTTGTAGTGGTTTGGGTTCCAGCTCACAGCCTTCTTTCTGAATTCCGGCGGGTTTCTGGTGCGGGAGATGAGACACCCGCACGTCCAACTTGTGAGTCCGGTTACTCTGCAAAATTCATATAGCTGCAATTGCAAGATACGGTCATCATGTCTCCCTGGACACTCTGGCTCTGCATAGTTCTTCTTATTGGATCATGTGAAGCGGCAGATGTGCCTTTCGTCTTTGACGAGACCACCGCAGATGTGGCAGGTTATTCTTCTGTCCAACTTGAACAGGCCCATGTGTCATCCTCCGACCTTGCAGGTGTACCCGCAGTAACCCAGGTTGCGGACAACGAGGTCTTAGATTTTCCCATAACAGGCGGTGGTAACCTCCCGACTGGCACTACAGAAAAGAAGGTAAGTGAACTCAAGACCGAGTTTGATGCGAGAGTAGAGCCCGAGAACCCCCGAGTAAACGATGAGGCTCTTGTGCTTGCCCTCAAGTATCCTGGAGATTTAACCATCGATCAGATAGCTGCAATCTATGGTTACCTGAAAAATGGCGATGAATCCAAGAAGGGCTGGGGGTATGTGAGGGATCCGAGAGGCATTGATTACTTAAGATACGCTAATGCAACTTTGAAAGCAGGTGACAAGGCAAATTGTATCGGCGGCGGTGACTGCGACGATTTTGCTATTCTCATGGCGGCTCTCGTGGAGTCTGTTGGTGGAACCACCAGGATCATCCTGGCCAGAAATGAGAGCATGGGCGGGCACGCCTACACCGAGGTCTACCTTGGCAGTATGTCTGAGCAGGACAATCAGGTGGAAGGCATCATAGCGTGGCTGCAGCAGAAATACGACACTGACAGGATCTACACACATATAGATACGGACACAAAGGACGTCTGGCTGAACCTCGATTGGGGGCCGGATGAGGTAGGGAATACCCATCCAGGGGGGCCTATTTACCAGGGAGATAAACACATAGTGCTCTGTATCAGAGACAAGTACGTAAAGACTCCGTTAAAACTGCCAGAAATACCTGATATTAAAGTTTGGTTACCTGAAAAGAATCATGAGTCATTCAATGGTAGAGAAAATAACCCTAGTTTATCGATTAAATATTATTCAGGGATTGTAACATATAACACAAATCGATGGCCATTTTTATTAACACTTATTGGACCAACTACAAATGGTTCGATAAATGGCCAAATTGAGTGGACTACATTAAATTCTATCAATAAAATAGAAGGATTCGAGACTGCTAATAGCATAACTTTCTCAGAGACTGCCTATATTAAAAAAGGTGATGCAATTCTTAATTGCAAATATCATCTATACCCTGATGGCAGTTCTTTTAAGGGCATATGGGATGGCTGTGGCAATGGAGCGCATGGGGATATTACCATGAACCCCTTATAAGGTTTTAAGGTTCGGGGTATAGATTCATCTTCACTATATTAATCGTTTTATTTCCGAAAAATAAATTCGAAAACGTTTTGTTTCGGTGATTCTGCCAAAACAGGCAATGTTTTGGTAATTTCACCATGAAGAGACCAGATCAGCGATAGGACCACGGTCTGTCCTGCGAGGAGAGGCACCCGGCAAGTCCCAAGCCCATATTACGATATTCATGTGAATATATAATTGGAAAGATCGATCAAATGAAATCTAAAATAGATACTATTCTAACTTAAATATACGATGCTTTATGCTTACTTTTCGTGGAATATGCGAGTACTTTGGCAACAACCATTGAGTAGCAATGATCTTCTAGCCGTTCCTAGGCTGCATCACGTTAAATAATTTATAAAAGTTGCGTGACAAAATCCCTGTGAAAAGACGCGAAAAACTATATATTAACGCGACAATAACAATAATAAAGCCGTCTAAAGCGAAATCGATACCAAAATGCTGAATTATGCGGGGGACGGGAGTCGAACCCGCGAACACCTTCGTGACAGGGTCCTAAGCCCTGCGCCTTTAACCACTTCGCAACCCCCGCGCGCACTTTGCCCATGCCAATGGGACATGGCCAGATAAAAGTGCTATGCTCTACTAGAACTTTGCGATACCCTCCGCGCCTGTGTCCGCCCGGCGGTCCGGAAGAGCCCTTTTGCCTCCTCTGCAGTCATCTCCTGCCGGTGCTTCTGATCCAGCCAGTCGCGCCGGAATGGATAGAAGTACTCGTAAAGCTCAGGCTCATCCTCGCAGTAGACCACGATTCCCTGCTCAATCACCGCCGCCTTGAGAAAAAGAGGCAAGAGCTCAAAGATGCGCACATCATAGCGGCTGTCCCTGAGATGAGATACAAATTTCCTCCAGAGCAGAGAATGATCGGAAACCCTCGGCGCGACAATGCACAGGTCGATATCGCTTCTCGGCCCGGCTTCTCCAGTGGCCTGAGAGCCGTAGAGGAGCACCCCCAGGATCTGCTCCCGCCAGATGGGGTCCTGGATAAACGAGAGGTCCGCCTTCACTCTCAGGGCAATCTCTTCTCCAGCCACGCTGCTACCTCTTCAGTGAATGCCAGTATTCCGGGGAGCAGATCTGCCATGCTCTGCCAGGCAAGATGATCATCCCGTTTGTTATAGCGGTGGATGAGATGATTTCGCAGACCATTGGCCTCTTTCAAGACCTCTCTTGAGGCATCTGCCAGCACCTCAAGCCTTTCCAGGTTGCCGTAATCATCCTGAGGAGTGCTACCCAGATCCTTGCACATCATGGCCACCACGTCCATGCTGGCTTCAACCGCTTCCTGGAAGGCCTTGTAGGTCGCAAGCTTCGTCTTGTCGTCCTCCAGGAAATCCTCCGGACCTTCTTCTTCCAGCCAGGACTGTGCCTGCCCTGCCCTGAGAATGATCAGGTCCAGCTCATCTCGGTACCTTCCCGCCCTTTTCGCCTTCATCTGGCTCCTCGCATTACCTCAATCCTGAGAGCTCTCTCCCATCAGCCAGGCCATGACCGCCTTGCTGGTGTGCATCCGGTTCTCGGCCTCATCAAAGACTGCAGACTGAGGCCCGTCCATAACCTCATCCGTGATCTCCTGGCCCCGGTGGGCAGGCAGACAATGAAGAGCTATGGCCTGCGGCGCTGCTTGATGCATGAGCGCCGCGTTCACCTGATACCTGCCGAAGACCCTCAGCCGCTCCGCCTCCTCAGCCTCGTCACCCATGGAAACCCAGGTGTCGGTGACCAGAACGTCTGCATCATTTGCCGCCTCCTCTGGCTCGACGACAACCAAAGGCTTGCCCCCAAGCTCCCTGGCCCGGGCCAGGATCTGCTCAGTCGGCTGGTAGCCTTCCGGCGAGGCCACACTGATCTGCATTCCCAAAATGGACGCCGCCAAAATGAGGGAATTGCAGACGTTATTTCCGTCCCCGATCCAGGCAAGGCTCAGCCCCTCCAGCTCACCGAACCGCTGCTTGATGGTCTGCAAGTCCGCCAGAATCTGCAAGGGGTGCTCCCAGTCGGAGAGTGCATTGACCACCGGCACGCTGGCGTGCCTGGCCAGCTGAAGAACGGTATGGTGGGAGTAAACCCGGGCAGTGATGCCATGCACATATCGAGATAGCACCCGCGCTGTGTCTGCGATGGTCTCGCCTCTGCCCAGCTGCAGCTCGCTTGCCGAGAGGTAAATGGGATGGCCGCCCAGCTCCGCCGCCGCCACCTCCAAAGAGACCCTTGTGCGGGTGGAGGGCTTCTCGAAGATCATGGCTAAACTCTTGCCGAGCAAGGGCTCGCCATGCCCGCCCCTCCTCGCCCGGAAGGCCTCGGCGCTATCCAACAGCCGCAGTATTTCCTCTTTGGATAAATCAGAGATCGAGATAAGGTCCTTAATTGTCCTGGTCTTCGTCATCTTCATCATCTTCCCCTCATCAGCTCTTCATCCGCGCCTGAATCTCGGATATCGCAGTAACGGCCTCGGCTGTGGGCACGAGCGTCGCCTTGACGCTAATGCGTTCGCATCCGTCATCCGGGACAAGCTGGCTGTACCAGGGGCTGACGCAAATGAATGCCAGGCCGGGATGAGCCTCCCGGACTTCATCCTTCGAAGCCCTGGCAGCTGCTACTATGCTCCCGGCCTCGCTCTTCACCAGCAGCTTATCCCCGTCCTTGATTGCCAGGCCGGCCATGTCCTGCTTGTCTAGAGTGATCAGGGCGCTCAGAATCCTGTACTCCTCGGAAAACAGGCTCTTTCTACCCGCTTCATCCTGGAATATGTCGCGCACGGCTACCAGAATGACCTCAATCTCTGCCATTTAAATCGCCTCCATGATGCGGACCAGAATCTGCTCATCGGTGAGCAGCTCTGACTTCATAATGGGCTCGAAGTTCACCTTCACCCCGTCCATGCGCACTGCCGTTCCCCCTGCCTCGAGACCGGTGAGAGCAGAAGGAATGACCACCTTCGCTGCGTCTGTGGTCAGAGACCGCCTGGGATCGATGGCAATGATCGGCTGGCTCGCCAGAGCGCGGGCAGCGCCGATTGGCAAATCGGATAGCGGGTCCGAGCCCACGGCCAGCACAGCATCGCATTTCTTTGCGGCGGCGAGAACGCTGTGCTCTGCGCCGTAGGCAGCCGAGCCGCCCTGGAAAGAGATGCTGCCGGCGTGCCCGGTCTTCTCGAACAATAGCTCATTAAAGCCTCGCGCATTGCAGTCCGCCACCATGGGAACGACCTTGAAGGAGGTGATTTCATTGAGCCGGGCAAGAAGCTGCTCGAAGAGATCCATCTTATCCTGCAGGGAATAAATCAGGCCCGGTCCGGGAAAGATCGCTCCCCATTCAGTCTTCTTGAGAAGGCTCCCTAGCTCAATCATCTTCTTCTTGTCTGCGACTTTCGGAATCTTTCCGTCCAGTACCGCCAGGACAGCCTCGATGAACTGGGCGTCTCCACCCGGCGGCAGCCGGAAGTAGTAGTTGCTGCATAAAAGCGCCGTAGGCGACTTTCGCACGTCCACGGCAATGCAGGTCCTCTCCTCCTCGTAGCTTCTCTGCCTCTTCTCCCCTCGCGGATAATAGGAAAAACGGGAGAGATGGCGGGGATGGCTGCTGGATGGGTCCGACCCCCAGAAGATGCTGGTGTCTGCATAGTTTCTCACATCATCCAGAGTGCAGGTCGCAATCTTGCCGGACAGGATCTGCTCCATCAAAATGCCCTCGCAGAAGGAGGAAGCCCCGTCAAGGGTCACCTCTGTCGTCGCGCCCAGCTTCTCAGCCAGAGCTATTCCCGCTGATTGCGCCGCCAACGTGCAATGCGACCAGCCATAGAGAAGCGGCCTTTTAGCACTCTTGAGAATCTCCGCCGCCCTCTCGATCGCCTTGTCGATCGCCGCCTGCTCACCATCGATCATGGGCCGCGCCCTCTCTGTTAAAGCCGCCTGGAAGTGGCCGTGCCCCCTGCGGCAGAGGTTCTTTGCGTGCTTGAGAGAACCATTCTCAAAGCTTGCCACAATATCCTCGCAGAGAAGCGAGCATCCCGTGCATATCGCCATTTGCTTTTCACCCTCTCCTTCACCTAAACGAACTCTATGGCCTTGCTCGGACAGGTCGCAGTGCAGGCATTGCATTGAGTTCCGCCCGGCCCAAAGCGCCTGCATTCCTTCAGGTTGTTGGCCACCACTACCCCGTCTTCCACCCGCAGAATCACCTTTTCGCCCTCCGGGCCGAGGCCCACCGCGGTGCGCGTAGGCTCCGCAGCCACATTGACAGGACAGGCGACAACGCAGTTTCCGCAGCCGAAACACTTCTCGGGATGTATGATCAGGCCGGTCTCCGAGGCATTCTCGAGGGGCGCCATCACCTCTCGAAGCTTCTTCAGCTTGGCCTCGTACTTCTTCTCCTCAATGAGAGGAGTGCACTCGTCAACCTTCTTCTGCCGGCCCAAGAGGCCCACGGCAAAGGCCATGCAGGTAGGTAGCCCGCATTTCTTGCAGTTGGTCTTGGGCAAAAGCATATAGATCTCCATGGCGCTGACCATAACCAGAACCTCAGTTTGGGAAAGATATGATACAGCTTTGTGGCATCGATTATATTTATGGTCTGCGCAAACCTTTTCATATATCTTTGACCAAACGTCTAATCAAATGCCCTTCCGCAATCCTATGGCCCTCTTGGGGCTCCTCTCCATAGTACCACTGATAATCATATACCTCATCCGTCCTCAGCCCAAGGAGATCCGCTTCTCAGCCACGCAATTTTTGCGAGAAGGCGAGGCGGAACGCTCCGCGGTGCTCAGCCGGCTGATCAACGACCCTCTCTTCTGGGTCCAGCTTCTGGTTCTCCTCTCTCTCTCGGTTGCCGCCGCCGGCCCCTACACTACGGAAGAGGGGACCGCGAGCAGCCACCTGGCAGTGGTCCTGGACGGCTCGGCCAGCATGCAGGCCAGCTCCAGCTCTCTGCCGCTCATCGAGCCCTACCTGGACAGGTACCAGAAGATCAGCATCGTCCTGGCAGAGAGCATGCCCCAGACCATCCTCACCGAAGGCAGCCCAGCGGAAGCCAGAGACGCATTGCGTACCCTTAAGCCAAAAGCGGTCTCCTCCGATCTGTCCAGCGCCATGACCCTGGCGAGCGGCTTGCTGGCGGGAGACGGGGGTAACATGCTGGTGGTCTCGGATTTCATAAGCTGGACCGGTGACGAACCGGATGCCACCCGCAAACTCCTCCAGGCAGACGGAAAGGTTAGCATCGTCTTTGCCGACTGCTACCTGGGCGGTGACAACGTTGCCCTGGTGGATGCCTGGGATGTGCCCGGACCGGGATACGTCAACCACACTGCTATGGTGCACAACTACGGCCCGGCAAGAACCGTCCCGGTCACTATTAAGAGCCCTGACGGCACCACGGCGGGCCGCACGCTGCAGATGGATTCCGGCGGAGACAGTTATCTGTCTTTTACTGCTTACCCGGGAGTGAACGAGATCTCCCTGGACCTGAATGATGCCGTTTCCTGGGATAATCATGCCTACATCTATGTTCCCAACCTGGCTTCAAAGAGAGTTCTCTATCAGGGTGAAGATGGACCGGCTCTGTCCGCTCTCCGCGCCCTACCCAATGTTGCCGTGATGACCTCGGGCGATCTGAGTGGCTTTGATCTGGTGGTAGTGGCCAGAAATGCCACACTAAACGGCAAGCTCAATCGCTACATCGATGGCGGCAAGGTGATATTCATCGCCTCAGACCAGGAGGGCCCGGAGTACCTGCCAGTCCGCGTGACCGGGGAGCAACCCGGTCCGGCCAGCCTCTGGGTGAGGAGCGAGGGCTTTGCCAAGGGAGTGCACTTTGACGAGATCGGGATCTTCCGGTATCCTCA
>JAQVZT010000478.1 GCA_028708055.1 Methanothrix sp. | reverse complement strand
GATGCCGGAGATGGACGGACTCAAGGCGGCACGGTTTATCAACGACATGAAACTCAAGCGGCGTCCCGTCATTTTGGCCATGACCGCCTATGCACTGGAGGGCGATAAACAAAAGTGCCTGGACGCGGGCATGGACGGCTATCTCTCCAAGCCGGTGCAACTGGAGGAGCTGAGGGCTGCATTGGACGGCCTGCCAGAAAACACAAGCGATGCTCTCCAGTTCGCTCGGCCTCAATCGTTCTAATTTAGGATAAGTATCAACGGACCTTGGCTCAGGAGGGAGGTCGATTCATCTGCAATGCCAAAACTGCTGTGCCAAAAGATTCAACCCTGATGAGGTCGATTACTTTTTCATGAAACTCGAAAAGATACTCGAAGTCTGCCCGGTTTGCGGCAGCGCCGATCTCTACTACGAGGCTGGCGGCTACACCGGCAAGATCTATCACTGCAAGAACTGCGATTACATGGGCGCGCTGATCGTGGAAGCGGACGAAGAGATGGCCGGAGCGATCAAAGATGACTATGAGCACAAAAAGCACACGGCATAACGCCGGGAAGATGCCAATTCATTTTTCCGGAGATCTCTCGGCGGAATAATTCCCAGAGTCTCAGCCAAATAATCAATGCAGTCGGCGGAATCTTCCAGGTTGCGGGCAAGTGCCTCCGCTTAGTCTGTGATTGGCTCGTTGTCCTATCGATAACTATTTCATTAGAAACAGCGTAAATTATACTCACGACGTGGCAGCTTTGCCGAAAGAAGGACTGCATTTTAAGGATAATTGGCATGGACGAAATAAATTCGCTTAATCCAAAGAGAATTGATGACAAAGACGCAAAGATCCCTATCGTCGGATTGGGCGCATCCGCAGGTGGTCTGGAGGCTTTTGAGCAGTTCTTTCGCCATGTAACATCTGACAGCGGAATGGCTTACGTGCTGGTTTCTCATCTCGATCCGGGTCATGCCAGCATGATGACCGAGATCCTTCAGAGGATTGCTGCGATTCCAGTTGTCGAGGCCAAGGATGGAATGGTCGTGGAGATGAACCATGTCTATATCATCCCGCCGAACAAGAACCTGGCCGTTTTCAACAGAATCCTTCGACTCAGCGACCCGGAAGCACCCCGCGGGCAAAGGATGCCGATAGACTTCTTTTTTAGATCCCTGGCAGAGGATCAGGCCGAGATGTCGATCGGCGTGATTCTCTCCGGAACCGGGACAGATGGAACGCTCGGCGTGAGAGCTATTCACGGTGCCGGGGGTGTATCCTTTGTGCAGGACCCATCCACGGCCAGATATGACGGTATGCCCAACAGTGCGATTAAGAGCGACCTCGCTACTTATGTCCTGCCCGTGGAGAGGATGCCCGAAGAGATCATAAAATACATAAAGACCCTTTCCCTGAGCAGAGATCATGCACATTCCATTCTGGGGACCAGCGGCAGCATTGCCAAGATCCTTACGGCTATTCGGTCCGCCACGGGCCACGACTTCACATTGTACAAGCGGAGCACAATCCTCCGTCGGATAGAACGGCGGATGATCGCCCACAGTATAGAGAATACCGATGCTTATTCTCAGTATCTCAAGGAGCATCCTGAAGAGGTCTCGCTTCTATTCAAGGAGCTTCTCATCAATGTAACCAGCTTCTTTAGAGACCCTGAAGCGTTTTTAGTATTGAAGACGGAGATAATTCCAAAGCTATTTGAGAACAAACCGGAGGATTACACCTTCCGGGTCTGGGTACCCGGATGTGCATCCGGGGAAGAGGCATATTCCATCGCCATTCTCTTCAAAGAGTGCATGGCGGAATTTAAAAAGAATTTCCTTGTCCAGATATACGGCACGGATATCGACGAGGATTCGATCCAATATGCTCGCTCCGGCATATACCTTCCTAATATTGCCACGGATGTCTCTTCGGAGAGATTGAGTCGCTTTTTCATCAAGGATGAAGCAGGCTACAGGATTCGAAAAGAAATTCGAGAGATGGTCGTCTTCGCGGCACAAAATGTGATCCGAGACCCGCCTTTTTCCAGACTGGATTTGGTCAGCTGCCGCAACCTGCTTATCTACCTCGAGCCTGAGGTTCAGAACCGCATTTTGCAGATTTTTCATTTTTCTTTGAAGCCGGGCGGGATACTTCTCCTCAGCCCTTCGGAGAGCGTTGGGAGCAATCTTGATTTATTCGGATCGGTAAATAAGAAGTGGAAGTTTTTCGCAGCAAAGACGTCTGCCGTTCGCCCGGTGATCGCAGGCGGTATTGCATGGTCTGATTGCCGGTTTGAAAAAGAGGCGGAAGGATTAAAGAATGTCCCAAAGGAGACAAACTTTTCCGAGTTGACGCGAAGGGCGCTGATCGAGTCTTATGCTCCCCCGTCAGTGGTCACGGACGAGGTCGGGAATATTCTTTATGTGCATGGCGATACCGGAAAATACCTGAGGCCCGCACCGGGCCAAGCCAGCCTCAATGTCCTGGAAATGGCGCGTGAAGGATTGCGGTCGAATCTGAGGATCG
>JAQVZT010000477.1 GCA_028708055.1 Methanothrix sp. | reverse complement strand
AAAAGAAATAGCGTAGCGGACCCGCCGGGATTCGAACCCGGGTCCGAGGCTCCGGAGGCCTCTATTCTATCCAGACTATACTACGAGTCCATAAAGAATTGGGAAGATATTGGTTAGCGGGCTCTTCTATTTTCGGAAGCAGCCCCTAACTAATGGTTTAGCTTTCCAGCACAATCTCGATGTTTACGTTCTTTGGAACCTGGATTCTCATGAGCTGGCGAAGTGCCCTCTCATCAGCATCCAGATCGATGAGCCTCTTGTGCACCCTCATTTCCCAGTGATCCCAGGTGGCCGTCCCCTCGCCATCTGGGCTCTTCCTGCAGGGAACCACCATCTTCTTGGTAGGCAGCGGGATTGGTCCTGCCATGTGGACGCCGGTCCTCTGGGCAATTCCCCTGACCTGGCCGCAAATATCATCCAGCATCAAGGGATTAGTGCCGGAAAGTCGAATTCTTGCTTTCTGCATGTTTCACACCAAAAAAATTGATTTTAGCGTGGTACCACGCTCATGCACATGCCGGCTGCTACGGTCGTGCCCATATCTCGAATGGCGAATCTTCCCAGCTGGGGAATCTCCTTCACCGGTTCAATGACCATTGGCTTGGATGGGGTAACCATGATGATGGCCGCATCTCCAGCCTTGATGAAAGCGGGATTCTCTTCCTTGACCGCTCCGGACCTCGGGTCCAGCTTGGCCAGAATGGATGTGATGGTGCATGCGATCTGCGCGGTATGGCAGTGGAATACGGGAGTGTATCCTGCCGATATGGCGCTGGGATGCTGCAACACTACTATCTGGGCCTTGAACTCCTTGGCTACGGTCGGGGGTTTGGCTACCGATCCGCAGACATCTCCGCGACGGATATCGTTTTTGGCAACACCGCGCACGTTCCATCCGATGTTGTCGCCGGGGAATGCCTCGGGAACTTCCTCGTGATGCATCTCGATAGACTTGACCTCACCAGCGGCTCCGGCAGGCATAAAGACGATCTTGTCGTTCTTTCTCATGACGCCGGTCTCGACGCGGCCCACTGGCACTGTGCCCACACCAGAGATGGTGTAGACGTCCTGTACCGGGACGCGCAGGGGCAGGTTGGTTGGCTTCTGGGGCACCTTGAGGTTGTTCAGGGCTTCGAGAAGGGTTGGACCCTTGTACCACTTCAGCTGCTCGCTGGGCTTGGCGAGATTGTCTCCCATCAGGCCAGAGATTGGAATGAAGGGTATCTCTTCGATCTTGAATCCGACCATCCTGAGCAGCTTGCCGACCTCATCCTTGACCTCGTTGAATCTCTTTTCATCAAAGGGAGGTGTGGTGGCATCGATCTTGTTCATGCCCACGATAAGCTGGCTGACACCCAGGGTTCTGGAAAGGAAGACGTGCTCCTTGGTCTGGGCCATAACGCCATCCGGTACGGCTACAATCAGCACGGCGGCATCAGCCTGGCTGGCGCCGGTGATCATGTTCTTTACGAAGTCTCTGTGACCGGGGCAGTCCACTACGGTGAAGTAGAACTTGGCGGTATCGAAGCGGTGATGGGCGATATCGATGGTGACGCCCCTCTCGCGCTCTTCTTTCAGGCTATCCATGACCCAGGCGAACTCGAAGGTTGCCTTACCCTTCGATGCTGCTTCTTTCTTGTACTCATCAATGACGTGAGCGTCAACGGCTCCCGTCTCGAACATCAATCTGCCTACGGTGGTCGACTTTCCATGGTCGACGTGTCCAATGAATGCTAGATTGAGGTGTGGCTTTGTATCTGCCATAATTTATCTCCTCCAACAGGCACTATCCTTATTTTTCTGTATTTCTGCCTTTGCGTTTAATCTTTTCGAAGGCTGCGCTCAAACAACCTTCAGGTAATCGGAAGGCTTGGGCATTTCTGGTTTCAAGCCCTTTCTCGTTCTGATCTGCTTGACTACATCCATCAGCAGGTTGGCGGGCAATGGTTCAAAACCAGCGAACTCGGATGACCAGAGGGCCCTTCCCTCGGTCGCTGATCTTATAGCTCCGGAGAATCCGAACATCTGGGCCACAGGCATCTTGGACTTGAGTATTATCATATCGCCCTGGCTATCCATGCTCAAGATAACACCCCTGCGTCCCTGGATCTCAGACATGGCTCCACCCATTTGATCCTGGGGCACCTGTATATAGACATTCTGGAAGGGCTCGAGCAGGACCGGGTCTGCCATGAGAATTCCAGCCTGCACAGCCTGTCTGACTGCGGGAATGACCTGGGCGGGTCCGCGGTGAACAGCGTCCTCGTGCAGCTTGACATCCATGATCCTGGCTTTTATGCCCTGCACTGGTTCTCTGCAGATGGGGCCGTTCTTCAGCGCTTCCTCGAAGCCCTCTAAGATGAGCTCCATGGTCTCTCTCAGGTACTGGATGCCTTTGGTCATGTTGAGCAGAACATTGGTTCCATAGTAACCGGCGATGTTTCTGGCCTCATCTTTATCCATGCCCTTCTCGATGAGGAGCTTTCTGCGCTCGATCTCCTCCATCTTCATGCTGATCTTACCCT
>JAQVZT010000076.1 GCA_028708055.1 Methanothrix sp. | reverse complement strand
GAATGACGAGGATTTTGAGGGCGCTCTGGAGAGCAAAGCGGACGCCGGGCTTCTAATCGCCCCAGACGGCATGCAGCCCCGTCTCCTGGCGATCCTGGAGAAAAACATGCTCAACCTGGGATCCAGTCCCGATGCTGCCCGCCTGGCAGCAGACAAGCTGCTGTGCACCCGGACGCTTGGGCAGGCGGGCCTTTCCGTTGCTGAGATCGTGGAAAAGCCCGATCCAGTGGATGCGGGCTGCCATCGCTATGTAGTAAAGCCGCGCACAGGCTGCGGCTCTGAGGGAGTGCGCATCACCTCCTTTGCCAGGGCCGGTTCCGGAGAAATAGTGACCCGTTACCGCGAGGGGCTGCATCTGTCTGCCAGCTTCATCGCTGGTGAGAAGAGCTTCCTGCCGCTCACGATCAACCGCCAGCTCATCGACTTTGAGGGCGATGGCATGAGCTACCAGGGAAGCCAGGTTCCCTACGGCACGCCTCGCGCAGATGAACTCTGGGCCCAGGCGAAGGCCGCAGCAGGAGTTCTTTCTCTTTCCGGGTACGCGGGAATTGATTTTGTGCTGGGGGAGATGCCCTGGATCGTGGATGTCAACGCCCGGCCCACAACCTCAATTATCGGCCTCGCCAGGGTCATGAAGGAGGAGATTGGCGAGTTGATACTGAATGCAAGGCTTGGAAGGCCGGCTAAGAGCGTGACAATTACGGGGTCATGCACATTTCGCAAGGAGGACCTCGGCCAACTCCCGATCATGTAGGCATTGGCTTTGCCTACATAAGATCCATATGAACGTACGTCTTTTTATTTGTTTGATCACATGCAATCTCCTGTGGAGGAATGACTTTGAGAAATCTGTATGCACTTATGGGAATACTCCTGCTTCTGGCCACAACAGCCGCTGCCGGGAGCTTTACAGCAGAAATGGATGTCAAGACCTATGTGGATGCCAGCAATGCCAACCAGACCTTTGCGGACGGGGATCTGCTCTGGGCCGCTTCTCAAGGGGGCGAGCCAGAAAAACTGACCTACTTGAGCGTTATCAACATGTTCGGCAGCCAGGGAATCTTCAAGCCGGAGCAGATAGCTTCCGCGACGTTGACCCTTGATGCCGCCCAGGTGGACAAGCCCGGCAAGGTAAAGGCCTACTTTATGCACGGCGAGACTTTCGATACAAGAACCTGGTATGATAAGGATGAATATGATTCCGAGGTCTTCTCTCCATCCGTGAGCATTGATAAAGAGGGAAGCTATACCCTGGATGTAACGCCCCTCGTCAAGAAGGCCATTGAGGTCTGCACAGAAGGATGCGGCTACTCCATTATAATCGCAGCCGAGGATGACGCATCTGTTGGGTTTGCCTCAGGCAGGGGTTCTGGAGAAGGGCCCGTTCTCAAGTTTGAGACTGAGTAATGACTGCGTAACGATTAAGCAATGATTGAGCAATGATTGAGCAATGATTGAGCAATGATTGAGCAATGATTGAGCAATGATTGAGCAATGATTGAGCAATGATTGATTAATGTGGCTCTTTCGGCAGGGGAATTTCCATCACCTTCCTCTGCCGCAGTCCAATCATGGAGATTTTATACTTCTTAGGCGGTCAGGTATCTCATGCGCATTGGCACATCCCGGATTGCAGCTTTATGCCTTGTTCTTTTGCTGGTCTTGCTGGCTAGCGTAGCTCTGCTTCCCATCGGCGGATTTGCGGCAACCGAAAAAGGTGCCGCCGAGGTCATCTTCATCAAGTCGCCTGGATGCACGAAATGCGCAGCCGCGGAGCGGACGCTGGATAAGGTTGGCCGGGAGGTTCCCATCAACATAACCAGCTATTACTACTATACCGACGAAGGACATCGCATAATCAAGCAGTATCGGGCCAAAGATGTCCCTGCGATCATTATAGGAATGCAGGTGATCAACTACCGGGATTATGAGGAGGATGATGCTCTGCTGGAGGGGCTCATCAGATCCGCCCTGGCCAATCAGACTGCCGATCATCCGGCGGCCTTCACTCTGCCCGCCAATGAGAGCGAAAAGCAGAGCTTCAGTGCCGCCGGTGAACAGGGCCTGAATCTGGAGGAAATATCTCTTTACACACTGTCCGCTGTTCTGGGCGCGGGCCTGGTGGCGGGCTTCAACCCCTGCCTTCTGGGAATTCTGGTCTTCCTGGCGGCGACAGTCCTCTCTACAGCTGGAAAGAGGCGCGAGCTGGTGATGATGGTTGTCTTCTTCTCCCTGGGCATCTTTACCATGTATTTTCTCTTTGGCCTGGGAATGCAGCAACTGCTGCAGACTGAGGCCATAGCCAGCGCCTTCCGTTATGTTCTGACTGCATTTCTCCTCTTGGCGGGATTTTCTCAGGTCTGGGATGCGGTGCGGCTCAGGCGGGGAAGGCCATCTCTCTTTCGCACCGATTGGGCCCTCAAGTACTTCCGGGCCGGGGTTGATCAGGGCCGGTTCAGCTCTTACTTCATAATCGGAGCTCTCTTCTCCCTGGTTAAGGCTCCCTGTGTGGGCGCCATCTACCTCGCGATACTCGATCTGCTATCTGCTAGAAGCTACTTTGAGGGAGCGACCTACCTCCTGTTCTTCAATCTGGGGGTAATTCTGCCCATCCTTATTTTGGGCGGGGCGATTGCGCTGGGGATGAGTCCTGAGCAGGTGGACTCTTTCCGCAAGGATCACAGAGTGGGCCTCAGGCTGGCAACCGGCCTCACGCTGATTGCTCTTGCTCCTCTCATCTACTGGCAGCTCATCTAGGGAGAGAGATCATCGAGAGATCATTCAGGGTTCATCCAGAGTTCATCCTGGAGCGCGCCCTGTGAGAAAGGATAAAATAAGAAGATGGCTCACGACGTTTTCGAGGTGAATCTTTTTGTTTTTAGTGGGAGAGGCTCTCATAGGAAAGGAGCCTGAGATTGCTCATATCGATCTGATAATTGGAGATAAGGAAGGGCCGGTAGCAACGGCCTTTGCCTCTGGCCTGTCGCAGCTTTCCGCAGGGCATACGCCCCTTCTGGGCGTCATCCGGCCCAATCTGCCGCCCAAGCCGTCTACTCTTATCGTTCCAAAAGTTACTGTAAAGAATATGGACCAAGCGGCCCAGATCTTCGGGCCGGCGCAGATGGCCGTGGCCAAAGCCGTGGCTGATGCGGTTGCAGAGGGCATAATACCCAAGGACAAGGCAGAGGAGCTGCTGATAATAGTATCCGTCTTCATTCATCCACAGGCAAAGGACTACGACGCCATCTATCGCTACAACTACGGGGCTACAAAGCTCGCTCTGGAGAGGGCTATGACTGGATTTCCGGATGTCAATCTTATGCTTTACGAGAAGGACCGGTCCACTCATCCCATCATGGGATTCCGGGTCACCCGGCTCTGGGATCCGCCCTACTTGCAGGTGGCCTTTGATCTGGTGGACCTGGCTGAGGTGCGCCGTGTGCTTGCTGCTCTGCCCGATAGCGACCACATTCTCATCGAGGTTGGTACTCCCCTGGTCAAGATGCTGGGCATGAGCGTTGTCAAGGAGATTCGCGCCATAAGGCCGGGAGCCTTTGTGATTCTGGATCTGAAGACTCTGGATACCGGAAACCTTGAGGTTCGTCTGGCAGCAGACGCCGCTGCGGATGCGGTGGTCATATCGGGTCTTGCTCCGAAGAAGACGATTGAGCTATCCATTCGGGAGGCCAGGAAGACCGGCATCTACAGCATCATCGATATGCTGAATGTGTCTGATCCGCTGGCGGTTCTCAAGGGCCTGGAGGTCCTGCCTGATGTGGTCGAGCTGCACCGGGCCATCGACATGGAGAAGAGCGCCCACGCCTGGAGCAATATCGGCGAGATCAAGGCTCTGGCCAAAGAGGGACGCAAGCTCCTGGTGGCCGTGGCCGGCGGAATTCGCGTGGATACCGAGGGCGCGGCTCTGGCGGCAGGCGCGAACATCCTCGTCGTGGGCCGGGCTATCACCCGCTCCAAGGATATTCGCGACATGGCAGAGCAGTTCCTGGCGGGACTCAAGCAGACGGAGATCGACCAGTACCGCATCATGACGGACTTCTAGAGATCTGCAGATCCGGGATGATCCGTTTTCCTCTTTTTTTGCTGATGCTATCATTTCTAATTCCAGGCCCAGCGAGCGGCATCGACGTCCTCGTAGGCCCGCAGGCAGAGCCCGGCGGAGCGGTCATTTTGGTGGTGGACGGCCTCGGAGCGTCTTACGTCTATCCTGAACATCACGCCTACGCCCTGGACGGCTCGCCGCTGGAGGGCAGCGTGCTCTTCAACCTCACAGGCGGCGGGGCGCGGGCGGTGGAGGTGCGGGTGCCGGTGCCCGAGACCACCAAGAGCCACAGCGTTCTCATCACCGGAAATGCTGCCACAAATCCCGACCGGCCGGGAACAACAATATTCAACTTCGCGCACACGCATATTTTCAAGTTATGCTGTAGTTTTGCAAATGATCACTTATGCTATGCAATGCGTAGCGCTCACCCTAGGCATTATTTGTTTTTGTAGCCGAAAATTCTTGGATCAATTTTTCAAGAGCTACTAGATGGAATAGAGCATCTTCCCCTTTCGCAGTTATTCTATATATGGGACGGGATCCAGGCACAATTTCGATTAAACCGTTCCTGCCTAAGGTAGTTAGATAGGGGTTGATTGTTTTGAAATTCAGACCTGAAGCATATACGACCTTCGTCCTGCTTGCCCCATTTCCTTGGCATATCTTCAAAATTAGGGATAGTATTTGATCTTTGTATCTCTTTGTGGTCATAGGATTTAAATTTAGAATCATTAGTACTTATAAAAGTTTCTGATCATTTGTTCGACATCTCTCATTTTTATAATAACATCTCTGAATATATACACACATTCACAATAAATAATGGTTTGCGATAGCTTCTTATCACTAATTCCGAGATATTGGGAAAAGTATAATATAATAATATTTATTACATAGGGGGTGGAGGGGGTCGCGAATACCCAACCTTTAGGTTGGGGATGAAGTGAACCCTCGCCCGGATTTCATTTTTCCTTGGATTGATTATCAGGGGTTTCTGTCAATCTGATGCAGATTCACAATTATTCTGATCTCTTGATCAAACTAACCTATGATTCCACTGTTCCTGGATTCTGTCTAAAAGAAGCGTGCGGCCCGAAACATACTCCATCCCTTTAGGGTGTGGTGGCCGCGCACAGTTTGATTTGAGCATATATTCATAATAAACGGTATTGCGTACTATTATAAGTATTTCCCATTTGATCTGTAAAGTAAGCTATGGGCGAAAATTCTGGAAAAGATATCTTTTTGGGCTCATCATTTATAAGGTATGGATTAAAAAAATCTAAATTTAATGAGATAGGTAATTTCTCCCCCACTGAAAGCGAGTACGGAAATTTAATTATGCCATCCCTATGCAAGAATTCATCGGTTATTGGTTCAAATAGTTGGTACTCTTCGTCATTGTATAAAACACTTAGCCAAAAAGATTCAAGAATAATCGCTTTTTCATCACGGTTGCGTACTGTTATGCTCCAAAAATTAGTTGGTATTTCGAGGAAATCTTCACTCTCTTGAGTAATCACAGCTCTTATTTTATTGTCTAATTTTAATTCAATATGGACATTTGGTTTCTCTTTTCGACCATTTCTATAAGTCTGGATTGCTAAGAGGATAGCATTTATCATATCCATATAATTTTGAGCTCCTGGTATTTTCTTGCTTTCTAATGTTTCTGATAGTATATCAACATAATCTCTCTGATTTAGGTGAGGGACCTCAAACTAATCGAATGCAGAAAGGATCATGTATTACTATAGTAAATAATACCATTAAATATTATGTCTAATCATAACGATTTTCTATTAATATTCCTTAGGTTTATGTCTTCTCAATAATTTTAGGGGAATTGCTGGTATCATTTGCCTTAATTCCGCGTATTACTTAATTTCATCTCTGAATTTTTTCTCTTTTAGTATTAGCAAAAACAATTCCCTTAATCTGTTCTAAAGCGTATCGATGATCCTTGAGTATACTGCTTTGACCCTTATTTGCTTCTTGACTATCGTTGAGTTTATAATAGCTAATAATGAAAAGGTGGATAGAATATTATGGTCTATAACATTATATGTCTGCATGCAAAGTCTAGCTAAGTATATCATTGAGTGCAAGCTCATCAATTAGAAAGATATATATCTGATGAGAACGAACTGTCGCCAGGTTAATATTTGATTATATCATATAAATAGAAGGAAGTATTATCGGTGTATACCAATTATCCTGGTAGAATGAGTTCAAGACGGCTATTGGTTTCAAAAAAAGGACCCAACAAGTCGTCTATTGAGAAAATAATAGAGAAATTTAATGATGTCGGGAGGTATTTGGCTCGATATAAGGAACTGTTTATTATTTTGTTAGTGGTCATTTTTTATTCTAACTCGTCGTTATTAATTACACTACCGTCGCATCTCGCAATTGTCACTGGTTTTATTAGAGTTAATATTATTTCGATTGTAATCGGAACTTGCCTATTGTCCTTATGTTTTGTTTATTACTTGTTTAAGGAAGATATTAAAACGTTTAATGAAAAAATTGATCAATTCTCAGAAAAGAAACATTTATGTGGATACGATGAACGACCGATAGATATTGAACGCCTATTTAAAAACAAAATAGTATTTTTGAAAGAACTTATTTCAATTCTTAATGAATCGAATAAGATCGATATCATGGGGCGGGATTTGCTTGATATCTATGGCCTCATTGAGTTCCCTCCGTTCGTTATTGATTCGACAAGTAAAGGGAAAAAATTTAGGTTCTTAATCTTAGATCCCGATTCGCTCGCTTGCAAGAGCCTAAATATAAGTTATTCTGATTATATTAATGATTGGTTAGATTATTACAGGGATCCAAATAATCGAGTAAACGCTAAATTTATCGAGAATTTTGAAATCCGGGTCTACAATAAATTGCCAATATCTTTTTTAATGATTGTTGATACTTACTTGATATATTCGCCATATTGGGAAAATAGGCGTACAATAGACAATCCCTATTTGAAAATTGTGCAATCTGAAAGAGTGGCTTTTGAATCGTGTAGGTCTCATTTTGAGACTGTATGGAGTTCGGCAGTACCTATTCAGGAGTTTGTGAAAAAATATGGGACCAAATGATTGGTTTGAAATGCATGGATTCTCAAAAAATCCATTTAGTAACCCATCAGCTGAAGCTGAAGAGCAAGACACCGACTTCAATTCAAAGGATTTTTTCCTTGAGCCACCGTACTTTAGCGAAATTGTCGATAATCCTCGGAAACCAATCTCCAGCATAATATTTGGCACAAGAGGAGATGGCAAGAGTTTTTCTTTCAATATGACAAAAAAGAAGCTTCAAGAAATGAAATTCGCCAAGATACTCATAGTAGAGTATATCAAATTTTCAGAAAATGAAAGAGTGCTTGATGATGAATTTCTCAAGGATATTACCTTTGAATTTCATATTAATCAAATTATAAATTTATGTTTAGGGAAATTTTTAGAAGAATTAGCCATTAATCCTGCATCTATCGAAAATCTAAGTCCGGATATGAAAGATACTCTTGAGTGGTTCGTTGATCAGTACCAATACGACGATCTTCTTGATAAAATACACAATAAGCAAGAAAATGATAGAGAGCATAAATTCACTGAACTCGAAAAGAGGGAAGTGTTAAAATCGTCCTTTGCAGCTGGAAGTTATGATTATGGCGCGAGATTAATCAATAGAGCAATTAATTTTACTCGTAAAAAAAAGTTTTCAATATATCGGATAGTGGGCAAAAAAAATGATCTAGAAAACCTATCTTATCTAGATTTATTAATAAAATTGAGAGACCTTATAAGGGCATCTGAGTATGATTCGATATACATATTAATAGATCGACTTGATGACGAAGGATTGGCGAGCTTAAGCCATACTCAACGGAGTGAATTCATCAAGCCATTGATTACGTCTACAAATTACTTAGAATTAGCATTTGTTGCAACTAAGATGTTTGTTCCAATACAAATAAAAATGATCATAGATACTGGAATAAGAACGGACCGAATAAATATAATCAATTTGGAATGGGATGAAGCACGACTTCGTGAACTTTTAGAACGAAGGCTTTCCGCATTCAGCAATAAAAAGTTCACATCTATGCGTGAATTGATCGAAATAGACTATGATTATTTCATGAACAATGTGTTATACTATTCCGCTAATAATCCTCGAAATCTATTTAGAATTATTTTGGGGATAATTTCTGAACTCTGCAACAATTTGCCATTACAGGATAAAATAACTGAAGCGGCCTTTAAAAAAGGAATCCGGAAGTTTTATAACAAACGACTTGAGGAAGATGATTCTATCACATATCTTAATCGATTGAAGAATACGTTCTTAGATTATAATGAGAGAAATATATATGTAATCGATCAATACATGTAACCGATAGATCGTGAAATTAAAGATGAAGACATTGTTGCAAGCTAGGTGACGTTCGCTGGAAATAGACGATTTGTAGTTTTTTTTATTCTTATTATATATAATCAAAACTATATTTAAACTCTGCATTATCAGTGGCTTCCATCTTTTGCTTCAATTAATAGGCCATTCTGGTATTGATTGGTCCATCTCTTTCATGATGCGGATAGTTTCCTTTAAGGCCACTATGATCTTTTGATAGTGAGTAATGTCATCGTAGGATAACTGCCTGCCTCTTCGATCTTTGAGCCATTTCTCGCAGACTTGGTAGCCACCTATGTGAAATTCCCAGACTTCTTTTGGAATACCCTCTAGGTACTGTGTCTCGTTTATCTTGATACTTACACACCTGGCATCTTCGCTGGAGACATATTTTGGATACCCTTTATGAACGATATAATCTCCTTTGACGAGGCTGCGAGTAAAGAAGTTGTTTGATGCATCAAGTGTGCGAGACTCTAACAAGTGCAATGATACAAGTTCTTTTCCGATGGCACAAAGCTCGCGGAAAAGCTTAAGGTTGGAAGTAAGGGGCACCTTGGGAAAGTCTCTTTTTAATAAGTCTGAATAACGTAAGCGATAGGTTGGGGAGTGCAAAATTGCATATATGTAATAGAAAACGGTTTCGGGGCCAAAAGTATCTTTTAGGTCACCCTCGCCACAAGAGACGAACTTGAGTGAGATATTTTTTTCTAGGGCTAAGATGAATTCCGGGTTGATGTTAGGGGTGCGGCCATCTTGATCAATAGGCCAAGAAATATTCGAAATTAGCTCAGTTTTACTAAGATCTTTAGGAAAGAGATACAACGGAAAAAGGTAATTGACTTCTTTCAGTGATACTGTATGGTGCTGGATAATCTGTGATGAACAAAAGACATGTTCCCATCCGCGTCCAATTTCTATAGAACGTGTTGTACTCAGTCCGATATTTTTGCCTTTCAACATGTTTTGCATTACTTCAGGCCGAGGCATGCAGATGAGTCCTCGTGTTTTTCCCGTATAATATGTAAAACGTCTATCAAATGGTCTATATAATATATGAATTAATTTGCTAGGATCTAATCCACTATTCCTAACATCTTCTTGTGCAAGATGGACTTTCCAATCCCTAACATCTTTACGAAGATCGTACTTTTCCCTTGCTTCTTCGGTTGATAGCGATACAAAATCGCTAATCTTTTCTAATACTTCTTGGGAGTCAAAGCCAATGGCAAAGTCATCGCGTGCAGTAACTATTCCCGCTGAATTTATTGGGAAAATATCAGATACAGACCATCCTTGATCATATTCCTCGTCTAGACTTATTTCGCGAGGCACAAATAAATAGAAGTTAGCCCGAGGAGCTAGTTGAACCCATTTAGTGCTAAGGATATTCATTTCTAGGAGATTTTGATATTTCAACTCTCTAGATCCCCAAACGTCAGAGTAATAGACATTTGCTTGACCTTTTTTTTCTGATTTTTTAATAAATATCCCAATAGCTACTCCTTGCTGTATATCGAAAACGTTTTCATCTTTTGATCCATCAGGCGCGTATTCTTTCTTCTTAGAATTTCCATGTAGATTAAGAATATATATCTCATTAAATGTGTTCATCAGCTGCTGACGCATTCCTCTAAAAGTAGGATTCTCTAAATAGCCATTATTTGTGATGAATGCAAGAACCCCAACGCCAGTTCGTTCAATCCTCCATTGTCCCCATCGAATAAACTTTACATAATCGTCTTGGAGCCACTTTGTATTTTTTTCGCCCAATGGTTTCCCATCTACGTAATAGTAGTCCTTAAGCAGTTTGCCGATGAAGTTTAATCTTCTGTTTCCTTTTACCCCACATTTCGCATTAACATTCTAACCCATAATATTTTTTGCAGTCTTGCCCGAGCAAATTTAGCACTAAGCTCTGAGTATCGCTCAGATTTATTTGCCGCTTGATCACATTTTGGCCTTCG
>JAQVZT010000476.1 GCA_028708055.1 Methanothrix sp. | reverse complement strand
GAAGTTGCATCGCCTGCGACATTCACTGATCACCACCCTGTCAGGAACGATAGAAAAGGATGGGACCGAACGAACGGTTCGGAAAGATGTTGATCATCGAAATAAACTTCGACAAAAGGCGAAAAAATGGTTTCATTGCAGACAAAAGGATTCGAAAACGTTTTGTTTTCGTGATTCTGCCAATCCAGGCGATATTTTCGCAATTTCGCCGTGAATAAGCCAGATCGCTGCGGTGGCTGCGGTCTGCATTGCGAGGAGTGCCGCCCAACGGAGGCCAGGGCCATGATGATGGCTCTTTCCAATCTCCTTCTTTTCCATCCTTCAAGCCACTCTAAACCACTCGTCTCGACTTATCTGGGCCTTCCTCAGAATCTCTGCCAGTAGATCGACACTAATCTCTCCGCCATGTGGATTTGGAATTATCGCCAGTGTAGCACCTCTCTTCATATGCTGATGCCTTTTGCCAGAAAACGAACCTGCAAATCCAAGCTCTTTCAGCCGCCGAATGAGTTCAGATCGCGATATGGGAGTGAGCCTAGGCAACAGGTATCGGCTCTTTTGATACGCTTATTGTGTGATTGCCAATCGGCGGAAGTGGGAGATTCCAGAGCAAGTGTGCTGCGATCCAATCCTCAAGGGTCTCTATGAAATTGCGCCGTGCATCCTCAATGGTGCAGCCTGTCGCCCACACACCATCCAATTCCGGAACATCGACAAAATATGGTTCGTCGCCATTGTCGATGACTTTGTACTGAGCCATTTCCAGGGCCGCCTGGATGTATTCTGCGAACATATCACGATTCTATTCAGCATTCAAAGGATATCAAATATGCGATTAAGCTGGGCTGATTTTTATAAATTTATAAAAAAATCTACATCCGCTCCAGGTCATCTAAACGTCCTCTATCTCGATGAGCGCGAAAGAGGCGTCTTGATGGATCTTGGAGGCAAAGAGGAGACAGGCATAAATGTCATCTTTTGCCAGACCCGAATACTCCGCCAGTATCTCCTCCCTGGTAATGCCGTGCGCCGGAAGTTCCAGGATGTACTCCACAGTAAGCCTTGTCCCCCGAATGACCGGTTTGCCCACCATCACCCTGGGATTTATGGTGATCCGTTCCAGCAGGTCTTCATTATTCACGGGATATTGTTGGAAGCTCCGTGGATATAATCGTGATCTATTGCTAAACGCCCGCTCAAAGAAAAACGAGTTTAAGCCCCCGTCGCCTCTCTTCCCGCCTTCAGAGCCTCGTCCAGCTTTCCGGCGTTGGGACCTCTGCCCTGCGCCAGCTCCGGCCTGCCTGAGCTACAGAAAGTAGACAGGGTGAACGGCAGGGTGGACATGCGCCGCCTGGCTCGCGCGTGTAGCACGCTTGGGGAAGCAGTCAGATTGAATTGATTGAGCGTCTACAGAACGCGGTTATTCATTTCCACGGCAGAAAAGTCGTGGCCCCATTGAAGCTTGGGCTGGCTATAGGGCAAAAGGCTTTTTTTGAGACCAATCAAAACTATGTTTGGGGTAAGCTATTTACTCCTTTTTAGAGAAGTATGTATGTATGAAAACTCAAGCATTGTTTGTAATGGCAGCGTTACTCTTAGTAAGTCCAGTTATGGCAGTAAATACTTATATAGGACCATATAACATAATATTTAATGACGAAGATGAACCGTTGGCCGATACCGCAAAGTCTTCTATGCCTATCTATCTAGATATTCAGGGCGAAGAACTCGCGATTTATGCATCCTCGTTTTTCGGAAATAACTCGGTACTGTATATAGAAATACTAGAATCTAAATCAGATAAATTCACAGAATTGACGATTGTTAAAAATTCTACAACACTGGTTGCCCCCAATGGATACTCTCAACGCAAGAAAGAACAGCGCATCATCGATGGATTATCTGGTACAGTAGCAATTTTTCAAAACAATAGCAATAGTTGGTTGCTTCAAAAAGCAGTTCTCCTTTGCAAAGTGAATAGTAATGGGTACTCAATTAATACTTACGCCTCAATGTCAATAGTGGCAATCAACTATAACGAAAGTCAATTTGACCGGCTATTAGACACCTTCGAATTCTCCCGGTTGAAGGATGCGTGAGTATGCTATCGAGTGAGATTTTGGGACGGCTGCCATGGTGAGATGTCGGAGCGAGCAAATGGCCGCCATTTCCACGGCTGAAAAGTCGTAGCTCCATTGAAGCCTATTGCCAGCCTTTCACACAAGGCCGAGCGTATGGTGAGAGCTAAATCCCTTTAGCGCATATAGGATCATGACATGTTTACTGAGTACATTGCCGCGGCACTATCCAACGCTAAATACAAGATTCTGAATAACGGCGATTATGTTGCTACCGTCCCAGGTCTGCAAGGTGTTTGGGCTACAGGCAAGACCATCGAAGGAGCACGTACCGAGCTTGTAGAGGTTATCGAGGGTTGGATAGCAGTGCGCTTGAGGTTAGGGTTACCGATTCCATCAATAGATAACCGGGCCATAGAAGCATCTGCGGAGCCTATCGCGAGTGTCTAGA
>JAQVZT010000075.1 GCA_028708055.1 Methanothrix sp. | reverse complement strand
TGGCCATTACCTCATCTTCGGAAAGGGCTTTCTCTCTCATTCTGATCCCATTCATACTATTCTTCAATTCCTGTTTCTCAGTGCTTTGAGCATCAGGATCTTCTCGCTTCTGGCAACGGTCTCCCGTACGGTCGCCACGGCGTCTATGTTGGCCGATATGCTGGTAATGCCGATCTCCACCAGCCTCTTGGCCATCTCCGGGTAGGATCCTGCCTGTCCGCAGATAGAGGTCTTGACTCCGGCCTCATTGCAGCGCTCCACCACATACTCGATGAGCTTGAGGATGGCAGGATGCAACTCTGAGTACAGCCCGGCCACATTCTCGTTGTTGCGGTCCACTGCCAGGGTGTACTGGGTCAGGTCATTGGTTCCAAAGGATATGAAATCGATTCCATCCTCGATGAAGTCCTCAATGGTCAGAGCTGCCCCAGGAGTTTCGACCATGATTCCCACGTCGATCTTCTCCAGATCCAGGTTTTCATCGACCATGATCGCCTTGGCCTTCTGGAACTCGCGAACATGCTGAACCATGGGCAGCATTATGCCGACGTTTGTCAATCCCATCTCGTGAAGCTTCTTGAAGGCCCTGACCTCCAACCGGAAGTGATCGGTCTCAGTCAGGTCACGCCTGATGCCTCGCCAGCCGAGCATGGGGTTATGCTCATGAGGTTCGTTCTCGCCGCCTTCCATTGCCCGGAACTCGTCCGTTGGCGCGTCCAGTGTGCGCACCCACACCGGCCTCGGGAAGAATGCATCTGCCACGACCTTGATGTTCTTGACCAGCTCGTCAACGTATTCCTCGCTCTTGCCGTTCTTGATGTAATAGTTGGGGGTCTTGCCCAGGCCCAGGATCATATGCTCGATTCTGAGCAGGCCCACGCCGTCTGCGAGTGTCGCAGCGGCAGCGGCAGCCCGATCCGGCTCGCTGACGTTGACCTTTACCTCGGTTGCAGTGATGGGCTTGGAAACAACTGTGCCCACAGGCCCTGCTGCTGCCGCCGGCTTGACTGCCGATGCAAGAGCCACCCGTCCCTCGTAGACTATGCCTTTGCCGCCATCCACTGTGATCTCCATGCCATCTTTCAGAGTAGCTGTGGCCTTCTTGGTTCCGACAACTGCCGGACAGCCCAGCTCGCGGCTGACAATGGCTGCGTGGCAGGCCATGCCACCCTCGTCGGTCACAATGGCACCGGCGCGCTTCATTCCCGGAACCATGTCCGGCATGGTCATTTTGGTGACCATGATGTCTCCCTGCTTTACCTTGTCCAGCTCTCTGCCGCTGGAAATGAGCCGGACGATGCCGGTAGCCACTCCCGGAGCAGCGCCCAGGCCGGTGAGGAGAACCTTGCCGCTGGATGCCGCCGCTGGCTCAGCCTTCTTGCCGCTGTTGATGGTGGTGATCGGTCTCGACTGGAGGATGTAAATCTTGTTCTTTTCCACGCCCCACTCGATATCCTGGGGAATGCCATAATGCTTTTCCAGTATCTCTGCGTATTTAGCGAGTTCAACCGCCTCGCTGTCCGCCAGGACCACGGCCTCCTTCTTCTCTGCCGGAACCGGTATCGTAACCGTCTTCTGGGTCTTTGGGTCCCGGATGATCATGATCTCCTTGGTGGCTATGTATTTGCTGACGATCTTCTTGGTCGCCCTGTCCACCACGAAGTTGTCAGGTGAGACGCTGCCGCTGACAACGGACTCGCCCAGGCCCCAGGCGCCCTCAATGACCACCAATGGCTCGCCGGTGGAGGGCTGGGAGCTGAACATGACTCCTGACTTCTCTGAGTCGACCATTTTCTGAACGATCGCAGAGAGGTTTACCTTATCGTGCTCAAAGCCCTGCTCCACCCGGTAGAATATCGCACGCGCGCCGTAGAGAGATGCCCAGCACTTGCGAACTGCGTTGAAGACATCCTCAGCGCCGAGCGTATTGAGATAGGTCTCCTGCTGGCCTGCGAAGCTAGCGTCGGGAAGATCCTCGGCAGTGGCGCTGGACCGCACGGCCACGAAGACCTGCATGCCCTCGCGCTTGCACAGTTCATCATAGCGGGACTTAATTGCCTTCTCGATGTCCTCAGGAACCTTGGCCTCCATGATGAGCTTCTTGGCAGTCTTCTCAGCCTTATGCAGCTCTGCCTCCTGATTTACATCGACATTTAGAGCTTCAAAAAGCTTCTCGGCGATGCCTGCCCGGTTGATGAAATCCCGGAATGCCTGGGCGGTTACTGCAAATCCGCCAGGTACGGGAACGCCGATATTTATCATCTCACCCAGGCTTGCACCCTTGCCGCCCACTACGGAAAGATCATTCTTTCCCACTTCTTCCAGCCAAACAACAGCTTGCATTAAATCATCCATCCGCTGTCATGATTATTTATTCTTCATTATGCCTTCAATATCTGCGCACCTCTCCCTCTTTACATTATATGAAGCTTTCACAGGATATAACAGGATATATATCCAGGAAATCGCTGATGGAAATAATGCATGTTTAGACGTTTTCGGGGAGCAGCGATGGCAAAGGAAATGCTTCTTGATCGCTGCGCACCCTTGCAGAGGATGCAACACCTGCCGAGCGCGCAGGCATCAGGCCGGGTTTTGTCGCAGGATATTCCGTCTCCCGTAAACCTGCCGGGGTTTGACCGGGCGGCGATGGACGGTTTTGCCGTGCGGTCCGGGGAGACAAAAGGCGCAAAGCCCAACGCGCCTGTTTATCTGGATCATTTCCTGCCCATGCGCGCGGGAATGCCTGTGCCGGCAGAGTTTGATGCGGTTGTGATGAGCGAGGACTGCATGGTGCGGGGTGCGACTTTGGAGATCACAGCGCAGATGCATGCCAACAAGAATGTATCTCGCATCGGCGAGGACATAACTGCTGGTGAAACGGTCTTTTCTGAGGGACACACCTTCCGTCCTCCAGATGTTGCCCTGCTCTCTGCGCTGGGAATTGGCGAGGTTTGGGTCTACGAGAGGCCAAGGGTCGCCGTCATCCCCACCGGAAGTGGGCTGGTGCCGATCGGGGGGCGCGCACTGCGTGCAGGGGAAGCATACGAGATCAATGGGCTCATGGCCTGCATCTATGCGGAAAAGTGGGGCGCGATAGCAAGCAAGACAGAGGTTGTTCCTGATGACGAGGGCCTGATTCGCGAGGCCATATCATCCCACTGCAATGCCGACCTGATCGTAATAATCGGAGGCACTGCAATAGGCGAAAAGGACTATGTTCCACGGGTGCTGGAGGAGATGGGAGAGCTTCTCGTGCATGGGGTGCGCTTGCAACCGGGAAAGCCCACCGCGTTTGGAGTGGTGGGCGGCAAGCCCGTCGTCTGTCTGCCCGGCTATCCGGTTGCTGCTCTGTCCGACCTTTATCTGTTCGTGAGGCCGGCGCTGCAGAGGATCGGCCACCGATCCGACTGGGTGCCGCGGGTATCGGCGCCTCTGGCAAGAAAGATTGCTTCGCGACCCAACTATCTGAGCGTCGTCAGGGTGGTACTGAAGGACGGCCAGGCCGAGCCTATCATGATCTCCGGAGCAGGCATTCTCAGCTCTGTGGCCAGAGCGGACGGATTTGTAGTGGTGCCCGAGGAGAGAGAGGGCCTGGAGGCAGGAGAGACGGTAGAGGTCGAGCTGTTCGAATGATTTATGTGAATTTATGTGAATTTATGTGAGTTTATGTGAGTTGATGAGATGAATTCAGCCGAAACGAAATTGAGCAGATTTGCTTTTCTGGAAGAGGTGGCTAAAAAATTGGGCGCGATCGATGCACGGGTCATCCCGGCCAGCGATGTAATTGTAGAGAACCGGGTTCCCCTAAAATGCAGGACCGGCTGTGTAGGTTACGGCAAAAAGCTGACCTGTCCGCCCCATGTTCCTTCCGTGGATGAGTTCCGGAAGATACTGTCTGAATACAGCTATGTCATGCTGGTGAAGTTCAGCTCTCCGGCCAGAGCAGAGAACGATGTCATCTGCTCCATTTACCGGTACTGGCTGGACCCGGCGGCACCGGCGGACAAAAAGGAGCAGGCAGATATGTTCTGGAAGGATTATTTTGGGGAGAGCAAGAGGATACTGCTGGCCATGCTGGAGCTGGAAAAAACGGCATTTAATGCCGGCTACACCCTGGCGCTGGCACTGGTGAACGGCTCGTGTCGGCTGTGCGAGAGCTGCAATGTGAAGAGTGGCGTTTGCGTGCATCCCTCCATGGCCAGGATTCCGGAGCACGCTTTGGGGGTCAATATGAAGAAGACTGCCGAAAAAGCCGGGATGGCAATTCAGTTTCCTGTCTCAGGCAATCCCACGCCGATGGCCATGCTGCTGATAGATTAGCTCTTATTTCCGCCTTTTTTTATATACGCCGGTGCCAGGGCGTGCTGGTGCATCATACCGTAGGATTTGCTGGAAGGATAGTACTCCGCCCCCAGCTGAACTCTTCCTGCTGCCTTTTCCCCGGCGGTGTGCTCGATGAAGGCCAGGGCCATGTCGATTCCGGCGGAGACGCCCGCAGATGTCCAGACCTTTCCGTCATGCACCACCCTTTCCTCTACAACGGTCACGTCCTCTAGCTGCCTCAGCCGGTCGAGGGAGGCCCAGTGGGTGGTTGCCCTCCTGTTGGCCAGCAGCCCTGCCCGGTGGAGGATGAATGAGCCGGTGCAGACGGAGAGAACTGCCTGGCAGTGTTCCGCCTGTCCGGACACGAATTTGACCAGCTCTGGATTGTCCACCTCCCGGCGAGTGCCCTGTCCACCGGGAACGAGGAGAAAATCGAGGGGAGGGCAGTTCGAGAAGGAGGCATGGGGATTGATGGACATGCCCTTGTCGCAGATTACGGGATCAAGGCTCTGCCCGACCATGAGGCATCTCTCTGGCCCATCTGCGTTCCTACTCCAAAAGGATATCATCTCCCAGGGGCCGACCAGATCCAGCTCTTCCAGCCCCGGAAAGACGAGAAAGCCGAAATTCATATGGCTGGAACTGAAATCAATTTATAAGTAACTTCCCGCAAATAGACTGCTGAAATGGACCATGCATTCCTGCAGAGCGGACTGTTCATCGGCCTGTCAATTACCTGGAAGGAAGCGGGCTAAAGCCGAGCCTTCTGCATAGCGTAGCAGCTTCTTACACGATATCTGCATGTCTTCAAGATAGAGCAGATAGTCCCTCGACATATTGGGCCTCGCTATCTACCTGTGCTTTGATCCCGGGACGAATAGATTTACGGGTCACCAAATCTACCGGGCGCTGCAGCAAATCTTCCAGGAAGAACAACAGATCCATGTACCCATTGAAGGTCGCAGGCCCCAGGAACTCCACCAGGATGTCTATATCGCTATCAGGTCGTGCCTCATCTCTGGCTACTGACCCAAAGATGGCCAGCGACTTAATCCCGAAAGCGGCCAACTCGTTCCTATGTGCAGTTAGTGTTTGAAGGACCTCAGATCTTCTCATAAATCCACTTGAGAATGGTTTCTCTATCTTAATATTTAGGGCTTTTGAAGTCCAAAATACCGAAAAATGCCGATCTCCTCAATTAACAAGGCCTCTGCTATGTGGACCTCGGCCAGCTCGATCAGGGACGAGAGTCCTTGCAGCGCTGCCTGCAGATCGCCCCTCCGCGGATCTCATGAGTCCCGTAGCCCTGCATGAATTTGGGCGCCCTCTTCGGCCAGGAGAGCGGCAGCCTGCGGGCTCTCGACTACCTGCGCCGCTCCAACGAGTGCGATCCCCAGGATCCGCAGACCCGTGAACGGCCTCGCCTTCGCCGCTTTGCCGGCGACATCGTGCCGGCCCAGAAGCATTTCCCGGCGGTGCAGGAGATGGAGGCACCCGAGGACCCGCGTGGCCTGGCCAGGAGTGGGCTGCGCGAGATGGCGGCCTGCGAGCTCAAGGCCAAGGGGAGCGAGGATGGATGGCGGTCTTCTGTCCGGCTGGGCACGGCGGCTCTCTTGCGGGAAGTCGCTGGAGGAGGTCCGGGAGATCACCTTCGAGATCGGGATGCTCTGGCAGTACGGGCTGGACATCAACGATCCCAAGGAGACGCACGTCCTGCAGGCGCTGCTGGGGATAACTTTCTCGGCGCTACAGCTTATCGACATCATGTATATCGGTTGAGCCGGGGATGGATATAGAGATGGATTTAGCGCATATGTACGAGATGACGAAGAGGCTTCGATCGTTTGCATTCTGCAATGATAAACTACTTGAGCAGCTGGCCATAAACCCCTTAGACCAGAGCTCGGTCATGATTTATGGATGGGTGATATTATAGCCTCCAGGTGAGGATGAACGGGCAGAGGTGGAGAGTACAAGTAGAGCGGATTTCCAGCAGGTTCACCCACCCATTTATTTATTGATGGAAGCTATGGGTCGTTAAGCATTCTTTCTTGATAAATAAGAATATCTAAAAATTTATCCGCCAAATCCAGAAGCGATTGATAATGAAACTAAATTTGATCCACCGTCAGTTTTTTAAATTAGTTTTCTTAATCAGAATCTGAGTAGAGAGTCATAATACATCATTATCGATACAACTAAGGAGTTGTGTAGTACCAAATGTTTGGGCTTAGTCTCGTGGATTTAAAGGCTGAATATAACACAGAAGACGATGACATTATAAATGATCTATATGGCCCATGTTTGGGTGTATCCAATAGATATGATCGAGCTGTAGGATACTTTAGAGCTAATATATATAAAGAACTAGGGGAAAACTTATTAAATTTTATTGCTGCGGGAGGCAAAGTTAGGATAGTCTGTTCGCCCGATTTGCCGGAACTGGATGAGGAAGCAGCCAGAGAAGGATATGATCTTAGGGGTCAGAGATCTCCGCAAGAAGTAGATTTTAATTTGGCAGAGCTGCTCGAAGAAATGTCAAGAAACCCCAAAGAACTCGATTGTCTAAAGATGTTGAGCCTTCTTATTGAAAGTGGTTCTTTAGATTTGCATATAGCAATAAAGCCCGGCGGCATTTACCATAGAAAGATAGGTGTTTTTTATGATCAATACGGGAATATTGTAGTATTTTCTGGTTCGGGAAATGAAACTCGCCAAGCAATTAGTTCAATAGAGGATTGGGGGAATGACGAAGAATTTGATGTTTATCGTAGTTGGGGGAGCGACTTCGAATCGGCAAAGGCTTTAAGGAAAGCATCGTATATTAATAGGCTCTTTAATGGTGGAACTAAAAATACAAGAGTAAGGCCATTAAATGATATCGAACGCAACGTCCTTGCAAAATTTCGCTCATACAATGATTTGGAAGAGTGTCGATCTGGAGCTAGAATGAGAGATGAGGCTCTGAGTAAAAATAAAAGAGATCAGGATAAAAGCATATCCCTCTACTACTATCAATATCAAGCTATTAAATGTTGGGAATCCGCAGGCAGAGTCGGCATGCTTTCAATGGCTACAGGTACGGGAAAAACCATAACTGCACTTTTTGCGATTTCTCAGTTGGTCAAAGAAGGTAGGCCGATTTTAATTTTAGTTCCAAGTAAAGTGTTATTGGATCAATGGAAAGAAGCCATCAATAGATTTTACCCTCATGTGCCGCTTCTTCTTGCAGGAGGTGGATATAAATGGAAGGCGAACGCAGCCAAAAAACTATTCGTATCTGATTATGTTCAACCAAGGATAATATTGTCAACAATGAATACGGCATCCACTAAAGATTTTAAAGAATATTTTAGCCAGGCCGAGAATCCAGTTTTAGTTGCGGATGAAGCACATCATTTAGGCAGTCCAATTAATCGTGCTATTTTAAAATTAAATTTTAAAGAAAAATTAGGCCTATCAGCAACTCCCGAAAGGTTATTTGATCTAGAGGGAGATGATGCCCTTAAGGTCGCATTTGGCGAAAATCCTGTCTATTGTTTACCATTGAGTGGCAAAGTGAAACTCTCGGAAGGAGATATTAAAGAGGTTTCTATAGTCGGACGGTTCTTAAGTCGGTATGATTACGACTTCGAAATTGTTCATTTAACTGAAGATGAGCAAAATCGTTGGAATAAGATTACTTCAGAAATACATAAAACTATTCTATACGACCAAGCCAATAAGCGAAATAAAGAGATCCTACCCATAAAAGACAGCAAGCTGATGAATCTATTCATCAAGCGCGCTCGTATTCAAAAACACTCTATAGAAAAGATAAATTGTGCTTGTCGCATTATTGCCAATAGATATCCAACACATGGCCGCTGGATAATTTATTGCGATGATGAGCGACAAATGACGTCTATAGCTAACTTATTGAGGGAAAAAATTAGACATGTACCTGTCTTGGTATACCATTCTAAAATGAGTCAAGTTGACAGGAGTTCAACATTGAGCTATTTACAGAATAAGCCAAGTATAGTTGTAAGCATTAGATGCCTTGACGAGGGTGTTGATATTCCTGCTGTAGATGGAGCATTAATCCTTGCGTCATCCACAAATCCTAGAGAATATATCCAGAGAAGAGGAAGAGTCTTGCGAAAAGCTAAAGATAAAAATAAGTCTTTGATAATAGATACAATTGTTCTACCTAACTCAAACCTTGAGGCGGATAAATTATTGCCAATGGTTAGAAGTGAATTAGCCCGAGCTTGGGAATTTGCAAATCTAGCTGAAAATAAGGAAGTAATACATCGTTTATGGAGGTTATGTGTGGATTTTGGTGTTAACATAAGTTCCGATGCTAGATTAAATCTATATGATGAAAAGGAGGATTAACATGGAATACGGAGATTTATTAAAGATTTTAAAAAAAATTAACAATGATATTGGGCGTCCGGATCTAGGAGAGACAATTGGAGCCATTTTAGCGTTCGAGATGTCATATCCTTTACAAGATGACAGATTAAGTTGCCAAGAAAAGATCGAGCACCTTATTCTTCAGAGATTTGGGGGGGAGATGAAGTGCTAATAGAAAAGATTAGTATCACCAATTTTGGACCATTCTATCACGAACATGAAATTGATTTTTCTGAAAAATGCAAAGGCGTTCACATTATACGTGGCGGAAACGGACAAGGCAAGACGTCCCTGCAAAGAGCAATATTATGGGCTCTTTATGGTAAAGTCTATGATAGAAAAAGACAACAGATTAGAGAAACTTCTTTGCTAAATCAGAGCGCTCTCAAGGACGGTATATACCAGCTAGGTGTCACAATTTATTTCACGCATGAAGAAAAAAACTGCATACTATTTAGACAAATGACCGCGAAAAGTCATCGAGAGAAGAGTTATGAAGAGGGCATGATATTAACACTTACAAGAGATGGTGAAATTATTCAAGATCCTCAAAATGAAATCGAGCGCATATTGCCATATGAAATAAGTAGATTTTACTTCTTTGATGGAGAAATGCTTCGTGACTATGAAGAGCTTTTAGAAGAGAATAATCGATCAAAGTTATTAAAAAATTCGATAGAGCTTATTCTCGGAGTTCCGTATTTTAGAAATGCGATTGATGATTTAAATTTTATAAAAAGCAAATTTGAGAAGAAACGTAATCAAGCGATAAAGAATTGTGGCGGAAAGAGCTATGAAGAATTATCAAGCGAGCTTAATGATATTGCTGAGACTTTTGACGGAAAAAACAAATTAATTGCCACGCTTCAAGGGCAATTAGCCGTTATTCAAGAGGAAATTTCCTCCAAAAAAAGTGAATTGGCGCGATTAAAAGACGTTAGGGAAATGGGTGAGAAACGGCTTGAGATTGAATTCAAAATAAAGAACGAAGAAAAAAATAGAGACGAAAAATTGAAAGATATTCGTCAGCTAGTTGCGGGCCTCTACAAGACGCTACTGATTCCAATTTCGGAGATAGTTATTTTAAAGCTTGAAGAAAAAGCGAAGAGCAGCTACGAAAAATATAATAAAAAACAAAAATTGCTAGGTAAAGCAGAAATGTTATCAAAAGGAATCACTGAATCAAAATGCAAGACGTGTGGAACGATATTAAACAAGGAAAAACTGGAACAATTTGAGTATGAAATCAAAAAGATATCTGAAGAAATAGAATTGCTGACGGAAGTACCTGAGCCTAATTTGGAATATGAACATCAAAAGACCAGATTGGAGAGAATGAAAAATAAAGCGACAAATCGGAAAGATTTTATAAATATAGAAGAGGAAATTAATCGAATCGATTCTAGATTGATACAATACAAATCGGAATTAGCATCGTTATTACAAAAACTTAAAGAAGTGGATTCCGAAGAGCCCAGAATCCTGTTAAAAGAGATAGAAGATCGAATAAGCGAGGAAGGACGCCTTCAAGGTGGACTCAAATTTCAAATTGAGGAATTTGAAGAACTCAGAGAAATTAAGGGATTGCTTGAAAGTAAAATAAAAAGGCTCTTCGCTGTTCTATGTGGGTAGATTGAAATGAAGTTTTCCAAGCCTAAGATAAATAGTAGTAATGAAATTCCTGGTAGATCGGAATCCTCTTGCGCTATCCTTGGCAGCTTGAATTAGGCTA
>JAQVZT010000475.1 GCA_028708055.1 Methanothrix sp. | reverse complement strand
AACAGAATAAGTAACTGGCCATGTCGGCATGCAAGAAGAGGCAGACAAAAGAGACAAGCATTGAGGTCTCCCTGGAGACTGAAGGTAAGGGTGCAGTCCAGATTGACACGCAAATACCGCTTCTCAATGAGATCCTATCCGCCCTGGCCAGGGGCACGGGATTTGATCTGACCGTCACCGCCCGGGGCGATCTGGAGACCGGCGACCACCACACCACGGAAGACGCCGCCATCACTCTTGGCAGCGCTCTTTCCCAGGAGATCAAAACCGGGATCGGCAGCTCAACCGTCCCCTCAGGCCAGGCGCTGGCCACGGCGGCGGTGCGCTTCGGCGAGCCCGGATACCGGGGGAATTTCGCTTTGCAGTCTCACTCTCTGGGCGGGATGGACCTGGAGAATTTCGGCCACTTCCTGCGCGCCCTGGCCTACAACGCCCGGTTCAACCTCATAATGTCCGCAGAAGGAGGCGACGACATGAATAAGATCGAGGCCATGAGCACGGCACTGGGAAGGGCGATAAAGAGGGCAACGCGGGATCGCTAAAGCTACAATGCTCCATTTGCAGAGACGGTTTATTGGTTTATTTGCGCCGGCCAAAAAGAGATGAAGACTATCTCCTGCGCCTCGCAAGAGCGACTGCTCCCGCCCATGCCCCTGCCAGAGCGGCCAGACTGGCAAAAGTCCCCATGGCCGGGCTCTTCTTTGCCCCATTTCCGTTAGCTGTAATGGTTATGGTCCCGTTGATGATCCTCTCGGGCCTAAAGCCGCTTGTTCCAGTCACATTCAGCCTGATGGTATCATTCACCTGCGCTTTGCCCGATACCTCAAAGGTGAGATTGGATTCAGTGCATCCTGCCGGGAGGTTGACGCTGATTCTTCCCTGCTTTGCATCAACCTTCCAGGTGGCTTCGCACTTTCCGGAAATGCTCAGGGGCTTGAGCCTGGCGGCATCATAGGTGATGTTAATGACCTTCCTGCTGCTGGACGCGGGCGCGAGAAGGTCAACCGTGGCTTTCCCTCCGGCAGCCGACCTCGTATTGCCCAGGGAAACATCGCGCATTTCGCCAGCAGTTACATTGAAGTACTGGCCGAAGGTCTGAATGGCATTGATGGCATTTTCCACCCTCATGCGCAGCTCGTAACGGCCTGGGCTGGCGCCGACGGCGATGGCATGCGGCTCAAGAGCCTCAAGGCTGCCCTGCAGGATATGATTGACGTTTCCTGCTGACACCCGGCCATTAATGATATCCATGAACTGCAGAACGCTCTCTCCAGGAACGATCTTAAGATACTTATTTCTAAGAGTATCATTGGCCAGCATGGAATCGTAATCGATCGTTTCATTGAGCTTCTGATAATCGCTCCGAGATACATAATAAGCGGACTTTCCATCTGCTATGGCACTGATCCGTCCCTCTGAATCGAAATTTACTCCCACCTGCCTGGGTGGTGCAGTCTTATTCAGGAAGAGCAGTGCCGGCACAGCGTTTCCACTGGCGTCGAGGACTGGGCTATTGTCATCGCTGAGCACCATCGTTGTGGCATTCCACCTCCATTCAAAGAGCCACATATCTCCCGTACCCCTGCCAAGGCTGGTGATGTCCCCGGTAAAAACGCTCCTGTTGCTTGAATCGAGAATGCTCACCGCGACCTGACGGATTTCCGCCGCATTGACCAGGATGCTGAAATTCTCCGATCCGGAGGATGACACGTTCTCCTGAGCATTCACCTGAGGCGGCTCTGGTGAAGGCACAACATAAGTTGAGGTATGCAGATAATACCGCAGCGTGTCGTTGTCCGCAACCCGAATATCCATGCCCGGCCCAATGTTCACATCTGAGTCTTTATTGAGGTTGATGCTATCCGGATTGACCAGGATCATCTTGTCGGGCTGAACGCTAACGATCTCCATTTCTCCAAAGCCGGTTCCCGGATCGATCGGAAAGACATACCGGTCCGATATCTGGAATATGCCATCCAGCACGGCAAAACCGTAAGTGCCATTATTGAAGACGTTGCCGAAATGCAGCATTATGATGGGCATATCGTTGATGCGATCCAGATCTTTCTTGTAGACGTATGTTGTATTGGATTTGACCACGGAACTGTCCACCATAGCTCCATCTTTTCTAAGCTGGAGAAAGAGGCTGTCGTTGCTGAAATCCACGATACGCATCTCATAGCCGTCCTCGAGTGAATAGTTTCCAGCGAGGATTTCTCCCTGCGGCTTGGCATCAATCAGGACCCTGCCCAGGTCCTCATTCTCCAGTAGGCTGAAAGAAGGCGTCTTTCCCATGAGGCTGGAATCATATCCTGCAAACCATGGCGCACCGAGGAAGCTCAAGGTAAAGTAGTATCCCCAGGGTTTATACTCAAATTCCTTAGCTTGCAGCATGGTGGTATACTGAAAACCGCTTTGCACGACGGTCTTATTTTCCTGATAGACAATGGGAGATCTGGCCGGCTCTATGGTTCTGCCTGAAATGCCAAAAAAGGCGAGCGTCTCCGCTCCCAGAGATTGATCAGGATCGAAG
>JAQVZT010000474.1 GCA_028708055.1 Methanothrix sp. | reverse complement strand
TAGAGCATGTCTGGCTGCTGGTGAAAAATCAGCAGGGCGAGAGCATGTATGTCGATCCCAGCTCAGACAGGATGAAGGCCGATTCCATCTGCCCAACGACAACCGAGTACAAGAAATATCAAGAGACATACAGGGATTTGGGTGAGCTCGCCAGTAATACGGGCGGCCTGGAAAAATACGCCTGGTGGAACACGGGCGAGGGAAAGAAGCTGTACGAAAATAGCGTCCTCTTGCTGAAGAAAGAGCAGCTTTAACTGGATGCAATTTTTTAACCCTGGATGATCTTTTTTAAACCCAAATCGTCATAGAGAGTATTTGGGATCTGATATGGAATGAAAACTATGGGATTTTTGAGAGATAATGCGATATTGATGCCGTCCGAGATGCCAGTGGCAGCCAAGGCCGGATGTTTCTATTTTGAGCTGAGAAGAAAGCTCATTCATCTTTTTTTCGGCATTTTTTTGGTTATTATTCTGATCTATTCGGGCAGAACGCATCTGATTATCTTCCTAGGCGCTGCTCTAATCCTGGGCATCATAATGATTCTCCTGATGAAAAAGGGCAAAAGAATTCCAATTGCCGATTGGCTGGAAGAGACTTTTGAGAGAGAGAACGTCCTTTTCACTGGATATGGAGCCTTCTGGTATGTTGTGGGCGCGCTTCTGCTTTCTCTTTTTCTGAGCAGCAGCTCAGAGATAGCTGCAGGAATTGTGACCCTAGCTGCGGGAGACTCAGCGGCCACTATTTTCGGCGTCATCGGCCACCGCCGCCTTCCATATAACCGGAGGAAGACATGGGAAGGATCAATTGCGTTCTTTGTCTTCTCTCTGACCGCCTGTCTGTTCGTTGGCTGGATCGGGGCAGCTCTGGCAGCTCTGGCGTCAATAGTGGAAAGCCTTCCCGCGCCAGTAGATGATAATCTGCTGGTGCCGATATCCGCAATAGTATTCTTCCTATTATTCTAGATCCGCTCTAAAATTGGTCCTATTTCCTTCCATGGTCATGCAGGCTCAGCGGAAAATTGAACCTAATCCTCGATCAACCGGGAATAGATCTTCGCTGCCTCGTCGGCGGCAATACAGCCTCGGGCACACTTTTTGCAGTGGCTGCAAAGCTTTGCGTCGATTGTCATCGTCTCTGCTATGGAGATCGCCCCCCTGCTGCAATTTCTCTCGCAGATTTTGCATCTCGTGCACATCTGGGCGCGCAGGATCGTCTCGCAGACCTCTTTGAGCAGCTGTTCCGCCTGCTCCTTGCCGGCGATGATCATTATCTGCCCATTGGCAAAGACGGTGACCCGTCCTTTATCTGCCTTTATCACCGCCGCACCCAGCTCCTCCGCGTACTTAACCTCCCCTATGATATTGAGCGCAGAGGCCACGAGGGAGAACGAATGATTCTGTGGCGCCGATAGGCTCGCTTCAATAGAGTATTCCAGGCCGCAGGGTGACCTGCCCCGCGCCGCGTGAAATGCGATCTCCTTCTTTTCGCCTTCGCCTGCCAAAAGGGCTAGATTGTGCTCCCGGGCAACCTCGAGCATCTTGGGCGGATGCCTCTTCCAGCGCCAGAAACCCCAATCGACATATCTCTTGTCCAGCTTATTCTCTTCAGCCCATTTGCTTAAAAAGCCCATCCACCGGTCATGAAGATGGGGATGGGTCTCTTTCAGGCCGGAAAATTCGGATTGCAGCGCGGCTGGGCAGAGCCAGCAGCCTATGCGCTCCAGATCCTCATCGTAAAGGGGATTGGGATTCAGCCCGTTCCAGCGGATGTAGAGCATGACCTCCAGAGCCCGCCAGTCTCTGATGGGCGCCAGGGTGGTCTGAGTGGGAACATACGGATTTCTCTCTACCGCCCTGATTGTGGAGCGGTTAAATGACTCGTAGATGCGCCGCCCTTCAATTGTCACACAGCCGCCGGGATAGCGCTCTTTAAGAAATGCAGTCATCGGCCCCAGCTTATTTGTCTTGCAGCACCAGCGAAAATCTTTGGCAGGCGGGCCGAAGACCTTCACCTGCTCAAAAAAGTCACCTTCCGCTTTGATCTCTTCCAGCCTCACCTTCTGGGCGGAGCACAGCTCATGCACATATTGAACAGTCTCGGGAAATTCTAGACCTGTGTTGATGAAGAGAACCTCCGGTCGGGAGAGGACCTTCCCGGCAAGGCAAAGGCAGGCCAGGCTGTCTTTTCCCCCGCTGAATGAGACATTTACAGGAAGACGGTTCCTGGAGAGATATTTCCGGATCTCGTTTATTGCCTTCTTTTCCAGCCCTCTCAGAGCCTCTTCATTTCCGGAGAGCACATCACCTAAAGATGGCTTCTTCTCGCTCAGAACAAAGCTGGTCTTTGTAACATCCTTGATCCGGATAGAGATCCGGCCGTCTTCTCTTTTTCGAGCTACCCCTACTCCTGAGAATTTTCCTATCTTCAAAACGAGGTTCTGGCCCTCCGTCAGGACGGGCGGCCCGCTGATGATCTTCTCCTCAGCGAGCCATTTTCCTTTTATGTGGCCTTTTAATATCGAGTCGTCACAGACAA
>JAQVZT010000473.1 GCA_028708055.1 Methanothrix sp. | reverse complement strand
CAAATGGTGTATTCTCCTTCCTCAGATAAATACTTTCTACCAGTCAGCCATTGCTCGGTTAGATCAATGAGCCAGGAGACTGCAGGCAGGAGATGAGATTCCTCATTTGGAAATGCAAGAGCGACTCTGCATCTTCTTGATGTTTCTATCATTCAAAGCAATGACGGATACTGGCTTCGGATGACAAATTTCTGAGAAGCAACTATGCTTTCTATTTTTTCAGAATAATTATAACCTTTAATAACATATTTGTGATATAGATAGCATTAAGTGTTATTATTATAATCGATAAAACGAAAAGATTATCTACGGGCATAACATGGACATGGTATAGAGGAAGAGATCTTGACAGATATAGCCATCCAGCTTCTGGTATTGGAAGGCGTGCCCGTCCTGGCATTGGTTTACTACCTGATCCATAAAAAGCAGATGTATCTGCTGGAGAAAGGAATTGTTGAGAAGGATGATAGGCAGACCAGAAATGAACGCAGGATCACCAATGGCATCTTCCTGACACTGGCCGGATCTTGCATGATCCTGGCGCCAAGACTCGCGGTCCTGGTTGGCATACAGGCAAACCTATCCTTTGAGCTTCTCCTGGCAAGCCTTGTGGTTCTCTGTGCAGGAATGGCGATGATAATAGCCGGCGAGCTGATAAAATATAAGGCAGGCTTTGCCAAAGATCAGGATTCATTGATGGAACTGAAGTGATGCTGATTTCCTCCTGCTAATTTCTTGCCTACGGATCTTCAGCCCGCTTATTAATACTATATTTAGAATAGTTATTAACAAAAGAGATTTATATTTGAATTATCCTAATAAGCGAGTGTTACTAGGAGGATTAATATGAAGAATAGGATAGCTTCAGCTTTGCTGATCCTACCGCTGGTTGCATTGCTCTTCTGCATGTCCTGCGGGGCAGCAGATTATCCGATGACATTCACCGACTCAGCAGACAGGGAGGTCACCCTGCAAATGCCGGTGGAGAGGATCATCGTGCTGAGCACCGATGCGGCAGAAGCGGTCGAACTGCTGGGTGCAGCGGACAAGATCGTTGGCGTTACAGATACCGTTCAAAAATATAGCTGGTACTTCCCGAATCTCAAAAATAAGGCACTGGTGGGCAAATGGAGCGCACCTGATTATGAGGTCATAGCCCAGATCGCCAAGGGAAATGAGGACACCATCACCCCCGACATCCTTGTGCTTGGCTATCCTTCCGGCAAGACGGGAGGAAAGTCCTATGGAGTGGACGCAGTAGCTGAGGGCCTCGCGCCATTCAAGGATATCGCCATTGCCGGTTTCAGCTTCTATAAGGGCGATAGCATGGATAAGGAGATCACCACGCTGGGCCAGATCTTAGGCAAAGAGGATAAGGCCTCAGAATATCTCGCATGGAAGAACTCCAAGAAAGAGTCCATTGCCAATGCAGCAGAGGGCAAGGGCATTTCCAAGGTCTACTTTGAAAATACACAGCCCAAGGGACTGGGAGAGCTCAAGACCAATGGCGGACCATCCGATATCGATAAGAGCATCAGGCTTGCCGGAGGGCTCAATATATTCGGGTCCTCTTCGGATGAGTCCATTACCACCAGCTGGGAGACGGTGATCAGCAAGAATCCGGATGTCATCTTCCAGGCAAAATCAGATGATGTTCTGGGTTGGGGAACATTCCCTTCCAGCAACACAATTGCCGCACAGCAGGTTCGCGACGAGATAATGACCCGCACCGGAGGAAGTGCAGTCCCTGCTATCAAGAATAAAAAGGTCTGGATACTCTACCGCAAGATGCTCTATGGGCCGGGCAGCGTCGCAGGAATCGCTTTCATGGCCAAGCTGATGCACCCTGAAATAGATATAGATCCTGAAGGCATTTATAAGGAGTACCTCGTCGATCAACTGGGAGTCAAATATCCGGAAGGAAAGACCTTTGTCTTCCCTGAGCTGGAGAGCGAGTAGTTCCTCCAGCAATTTTTTTTAGGCACGATTGATTTCCCGTAATTGCATTCTAGCGATTATTTCTTCCGCAATTAAGAATTTTTTTGCCGTGACATAGATGAGAATAGCTGCTTTCTGATGATGTGGGTCATACTATTGCTGCAAGTAGAGAAAATAAAGAAGCACAGGATTTGATATGCTTCATGCCGAGGTTTCCACATAGAAGACCCTCGTGTCTGCCACGATATTCTCCCAGGGCCTCTTGTAGACAAAGTAGATGGTGCTCTTTCCCGGCATCATTGGCAGGAAGACAAAGACGGAAGCGCCGCCTACACCCACCAGATGAGCGTCCGAAGCGGCGTTTTTAAACCCAGCGCTCTCCTGTTTGAGCAGAACAATATCGTAATCGGCATTCCATTCATAGCCTGCAGTGGGATTGGCGGGAAGGGAGATGGTAAAAGGCTCATTTACCCTGGCAGAAATCAGCTCCGCATTTATCTGCTTTTCCTCAGGTATACGGTAATTTTCCACAGGAGCCATTAGCGGATAATAATCTATATTTCTTTCGTTCAATATTACTGGCTGATCGCCAATTCCGTC
>JAQVZT010000472.1 GCA_028708055.1 Methanothrix sp. | reverse complement strand
GGTTTTATGATGGCATGGTGCTGGATTGGTATTCGTCGCCGGTAATCGACCGGGATGGCAATTATCATGGCCGGATATGGGTATTTCATGACATTACCAAATACAGGCAAGCTGAAGAAGCTCTGCGCGGATCGGAACAGCGGCTCGCTGATATCATAGATTTTTTGCCGGATGCCACATTTGCCATAGATCGGGAGGGAAATGTCATCGCCTGGAACCGGGCTATTGAGGAGATGACAGGAATTCTTAAGGCAGAGATGATCGGCAAGGGGAATTTCGATTACTCGGTCCCATTCTACGGCAAGCGCAGGCCAATTCTAATAGACCTGATATTCGTGGACCGAAGGGAGATTGAAGCCAAATATTACTTTGTCTTGAGAAAGGGAGATCAACTGATCGCCGAGTCTTTTATTCCCGTTTTCAACGGCAAAAAGAATGTATTCCTCTGGGGAATTGCCTCTCCGCTATATGACAACAGCGGATGCATTGTGGGTGCCATCGAGTCCATCCGCGATATCACCAGGTATAAGAAATTCGAGGAGGATTTGAGTAATACCAATCTGCAACTTGAGGACGCCAGCAAGAATGCCCGGCAGATGGCAGAGATGGCGGAGCAAGCCAGCGCCGCAAAGAGCGAATTTCTGGCCAACATGAGCCACGAGATTCGGACGCCACTGAACGGCGTAATTGGCATGATAGGATTGCTGCAGGACATGCAATTGAACGAAGAGGAGCGGGAATATGTGGAGATCGCCAGGATCAGCGGGGAGATGCTCCTCTCTCTTATCAACGATATTTTGGATTTCTCTAAAATCGAAGCCCGAAAGCTGGAGCTGGAGATGCTGGACTTTGATCTGCGGTCTCTTCTCAAGGATACTGCCGATCTGCTGGCCCTCGATGTTCATGAGAAGGGCCTGGAGCTTGTAACCGAAGTCGACTCCCGTGTGCCTTCCCTCCTGAGAGGAGATCCTGGAAGGCTGCGTCAGATTCTGGTCAATCTGGGCGGTAATGCCGTGAAGTTCACCGAGACGGGCAGGATTGTGATCCAGGTCAACCTGGTACGCGAGGACAAAAATAATGCCATGGTTCGCTTTGCCGTTATCGATACCGGCATCGGCATCCCTGAAGACCGGAAGAGGATTCTTTTTTCGCCATTCACTCAGATAGACAGCTCGACCACCCGGCAGTATGGCGGCACCGGACTGGGACTGGCCATCTCCAAGCAACTGGTGGAACTGATGGGAGGAAATATCGGCCTGGAGAGCCAGGAGGGTGCGGGTTCTACCTTCTGGTTTACCGCGATCTTCAGCAAGCAGCCTGATGAACAGGGATCAAAAGAAAATGCATCTGCGAAAGCCAAGGACGATCGCGATAAAAACAGCCGCGAAGACGGTCGCAAAGATAGCAGCCAGGATAGCGAGAGGCCTCCTATCACCGTGGGCGATATAGGTAAAAGGGACAGGATGAGAATCCTGATCGCGGAGGACAACCCTGTCAACCAAAAGGTTGCGCAGGCGATGCTGAAGAAGATGGGGCTTTCTGCTGATGTGGTAGCTAATGGCCAGCAGGCGGTCGATGCGCTCCAGACAATTGATTACAATCTTGTGTTGATGGACTGCCACATGCCTGATATGGACGGTTTTGAGGCCACAAGGATCATTCGCCAGGATAAATCGAAGGCGCTCAATTCGAAAGTCCCTATCATCGCCATGACCGCCGCCACCATGCAGGGAGATCGGGAGAGGTGTAGCGCGGCGGGAATGGACGAGTTCATTGCCAAGCCGGTTCAGCAGAAGGAGCTGGCCAGGGTGCTTGCCAGATGGCTCGATGGGACGAATGCTAATTTGAAGAGGAAATCGGAATCTGGATAGAGATCTGAGCAACGATGGAAATATCCGTGGCGGCTCTCCAGAATCCCAAAAAATATCAGGTAATGCCGTTCACTGCGGCACGCCCCTTATTCCGTCAAAGCAGGCCCGAGCCTGCTAAAAAAAGCCGGTCAAAGAGGGTATAGGTCGCATTCAGGGCTGCATATCACCCCTTTATTGCCGCAGACAGGGGTGACTATGCCGGTTATTCGCCCATCCGGGCCTACCCCTGCGCTCTGCTCCAGTCTCTTTCTTTCCTCTTCAGGATAAGAGCCCTTGCATCTGTAGTCGAATGTGATGTAAACATCCTCAGCCGGATCAAGCATCGATCCTTCCTGCTCCTTTTCCATGCCCTTGACCGCGGTCTTAAGGATGAACTTCGAGCCTGCAGGCACATCCTGGAAATAAGCTATTCCGTTCTCATCGGTTGTTTCCCGGAGACTATTGGGTGTAACATCGTAATAGGCAGGAGGGATGTATGTAAAGGTCAATTCCACCTGAACTCCGGGCAGGCCTTTATCGCAGCCGGAGGTCAGCATATCAATGGGATTGCTGCATTCTCCGTCAACTGCTATGTTTGCTCTGACGGTGCCTTTGCTCTCGGACGGACCTTCCGTTTCATCCACAGGTTCGGGATTTGCCTGCACCGGATATCCTTCGATCTTGACGAATCC
>JAQVZT010000471.1 GCA_028708055.1 Methanothrix sp. | reverse complement strand
CTGAGCCGTCTCCTCTATCCTCAAACTCCAGGCTTGCATTAAAACCGTTCCGAAGAAGCCAGTCAACCATTTCCTGCGGCTTGGTGCCAGGCAGGGATGAATTCAAGTCCCTCGTGCCCAATTCTCCAGCAATTCTCATCTCCGTTTGTGCATCTTGCTCAAAATCAGGGAATCCATAGAATCCGGCCAGGGAAAGCAGTACCGCTGGGCCGCATGTATAATCGGTCGTCTGCTGATAGGACCTGAGCCCCGAAATAAAATCAATATTCGATGAAGTGGAAAGGATCGCCGGATCAATTTTCGGAAACCACTCAATCTCATTGGTGCCGTTCTCCCTGCAAGAGCAAGCACTGGAGAAAAGGAGAAGCGAGACTAGAACTATCGATGCTACAATGGACATGTTTTCCATTTTGCCCTTTCTTGCATTTGGATGATATAAAGTTGCCTTACGTCAATGGATGATGTCAAGAGCCTTATGTCAATTTATCATGTCGGCCAGAGTTGAATCGCGGGGGAGACGGTCTCGCTCCGAGGAAGAACGCTATCCATAAGGCTATGAGCAGGAGGGATTTCTTTGCCGCCTGGATGATCGGGTGATTGCCCGACCTAATGTTTATGTCTATGGAGAGGGCAGTTACGATGAACGAAATGATTCATGGAGAGAAAAACCCGTGTTCAACACCAGGAAGATCAATGAGAATGGGGAAGCTGTAATAGCGATTTGCCCGTTATGCAATTTGCGCGTCGAATTCATCGGCGCTCCTATGGTAAGATGCTATTCCACAGGAAACACATATGAGCCTGAGAGAGTCATCTGGGTTTTGGAATCAAAGGTACCTAAAGAGACCGGATATGATGTGGAGAATTTGAGGGGAAATAATAAGACGCAGGATTTCCTGCCCAATGCTCATGCCCCCCAGGAAGAGAACGAAGGGTGACTGCGGACCTATCTCGCAAGTTTTTTCTATTTGCAGGAAAGATCATAATTTGAAAGATCATTTGTTGAGGCCTCTATGTACAGAATAGTCAAACGCAGGGAGATGGCCGGAGGGGACATAATTCTCAACGAGATTGAAGCACCCAGGATAGCCAGAATTGCCCAACCGGGACAGTTTGTGATTCTCCGGATCAATGAGGCCGGAGAGCGTATCCCCATGACCATAGCCGATATCGATGCAAAAGATGGGACCATAACCATCATCTACCATGTGGTGGGCTGGTCCACGGCACTATTCAAGACCTTGCAGGTTGGCGACCATTACTTGAATGTAGCCGGGCCGCTGGGGCGGCCCACTGACGTAGAAAATGCTGGAACGGCCATCTGCGTTGGAGGCGGAACGGGTCTCGCCGTCCTCTATCCCATTGCCAAAAAGCTAAAGAGCACGGGAAATCGGGTAGTGAGCATCATCGGGGCGCGCAGCAGGGATCTGGTCATCCTTGAGGAGGAGATAGCAGCAGTATCCGATGTTCTCATGATTTGCACGGATGACGGTTCATTGGGGCGCAAAGCAGTTGTGACGGAACTATTGAAAGAGGCCCTGCAAAGCGAGACTCCGGGATTGGTGGTAGCCATCGGGCCGGTTTTTATGATGAAGCTGGTCAGCGATATCACGCGGCCTCGTAATATCAAGACCATCGTGAGCCTCAACCCCATAATGATCGACGGCACCGGCATGTGCGGCAGCTGCAGAGTCGAGGTGGGGGGAGAAACAAAGCTGGCCTGTGTGGACGGGCCGGAGTTTGACGGCCACCTTGTCAATTATGATCTGCTCATTTCCCGGTTGACTGCCTTCAAAGAGGAGGAGAGGCAGTCCCTGCGAGTGCACAGGGCGGAAGATTTGCACAGCTGCCGCCTGAAAGATGTGCATTTGGTCTAGAACAGGCATCTAAGGCACCTGCGGGCGGATGGTCCAGAGGCTAATTGCGCATCCCCTGATGGGTCTCGCGGATGTAGCAACCGGACAATTCTTTTTTCAGCTATTCATTTTTCCACAAAATCACTATTTGCACAAGATATGCAAGAAATACGCAAGAAAACTCTTAGGACAAGATCACTAGATCTCCTTTTCCGAAAAAACGAGATTTCTCCAAGCTGATAACATGCAAATATTTATAGCTATGTCTGGACCATCTACTCCCGGAGGTTTTTCATGAAGGATATTCCGATAATAGTCGCTGCCATTTCTATGCTTTTGCTATGTCTGCCTGCTGCATTTGCAGAGGACGCAAGCGCGGATCAGCTCAAGCAGATGATGACTGCCTCTGCTGATAATCTCACCACATATGCCTACACCCGTTCGGCTGAAAACACTATCGACTACAGCAATAAGTCGCTGCAAGATAAATTTTCTGCCACCAAAGCCACCGAAGGCAAAGTGAACCTCACGGCGAAGTCCGGCTGGTGGAGCCATATTCTCACCGATAATGCCAATGGTGAGGTCCTCACCTGGCAGGGATACTTCTCAAACGGCACTGAGTATTGGAAAGAAGGAGACAACTGGACCCAATTCATCATCCAAAATCCGGATGATGTCATGGCAGACTACAATGAGC
>JAQVZT010000074.1 GCA_028708055.1 Methanothrix sp. | reverse complement strand
TCATCGCCCGCTGCAAGGAGTTCGCGCTGCGGCAAAAGGACGACATGACTGCCCAGTTCAAGATCCTGGGAGCCTGGCTGGACTGGGAAGATCCCTACATGACTCTCAAGAATGAGTATCTTGAGGCAGCCTGGTGGACGCTCAAGAAGGCCCACGAGAACAACCTCCTGGAGAGAGGCCTGCGGGTGGTAAACTGGTGCCCGCGCTGCCAGACGGCCATCGCCGACTCAGAGGTTGAGTACTGGGATGAAACCGACTATTCCATCTACGTAAAGTTCCCGGTGATAGGCGAGGAGAACACCTACATCGTCATCTGGACAACCACTCCCTGGACCATTCCCGCCAACGTGGGCGTGGCTGTGAACCCCTCCTTCCAGTATTCCAAGGTGAGGGCCTGGAAGAACGGAAAGTCGGAGATACTCATCATGGCCTCAGACCTGGTCGAGCCGGTGCTCAAGATCGGCCGCTATCAGGACTATGAGCTGTTTTCCACCCTGACTGCTGAGCAGATGCAGGAGCTGACCTACAGCCATCCTCTGGGCGAGATGGTGCCCAGGCAGAAGAGCATCTTGCATAAGGTCTACGCCGCCGACTTTGTGACCGCGGAGAACACCGGATGCGTGCACATCGCTCCCGGCCACGGTCTTGAGGATTACGAGCTTGGCATGAAAAATCACATGGAGATCTTCTGCCCGGTGGGCGGAGACGGTCGCTACACAGCTGAAGCCGGAGAGAAGTATCAGGGACTGTATGTCAAAGAGGCCGACACCGAGGTCATCAATGATCTGGAGGAGAAGGAGAAGCTGCTCTCCTCAGGACGGCTCACCCACCGCTATGGCCATTGCTGGCGCTGCAAGACGCCCATAATCTTCATTGCCACCAGCCAGTGGTTCCTGAGGATATCCGATCTGCGGGACAAGATGCTGGGAGAGGTCTCGCGCATAACCTGGTATCCGGATTGGGCGGGATCGGCTCGCTTTGCAGACTGGATTAACAATGCCCGCGACTGGTGCATATCCAGGCAGAGGTACTGGGGAATTCCCCTGCCCATCTGGAGCTGTCCGGTCTGCGGACGCATCGAGGTCATAGGCTCATCTGAGGAGCTCGAGCAGAGAAGCGGCCAAAAGCTCGATGATCTGCACCGGCCGGATGTGGACAGAGTCCTCCTGGACTGCCCCTGCGGCGGAAAGATGGTGCGGTCTCCGGATGTATTTGATGTCTGGTTTGACAGCGCTGTCGCTTCCTGGGCAACATTGCGTTTTCCCAGCCACAAAGAGGAGTTTGCCGAGTGGTGGCCGGCTGATTTCATCACAGAAGGGCACGACCAGACGCGCGGCTGGTTCTACTCTCAGATGGGAGCCTCAATGGTCTCCTTTGGCCGGGCGCCTTACAAGAGCGTTCTCATGCACGGTTTCACACTGGACGACCAGGGCAGAAAGATGTCCAAGAGCATAGGCAACATCGTCCAGCCGGAGGAGGTCGTGCAGAAATTCGGAGCCGACATCCTGCGCTTCTATGTGCTCGGTGCCAATGCACCCTGGGAGGATCTGCACTTCTCCTGGGATGCGGTGGAGAACACATCCCGCATGCTCAATATATTCTGGAATGCCTACCGGTTTGCTCTGCCCTACATGGTCCTGGACAAGTTTGATGCCGCAAAGGCAGACCTGTCCAGATATGAGAGCAGCCTGCGTCATGAGGACCGCTGGATTCTATCTCGGGTAAACAGCCTGATTGAGGAGGTCACGGCAGAGATGGCCGGCTACCAGCTGCACCGCATCGTCCGGTCCATCTCCGACTTCATACTGGAGGATCTCTCCCGCTGGTACATTCAGCTGGTGAGGCCCCGCACCTGGATTGAGCAGGACGATCCCGACAAGCTGGCCGCATACGCCACGATCTATGAGGTTCTGGTCAAGCTCAGCCGGATCATGGCTCCGTTTACGCCCTTCATCTCTGAAGCCATCTACCAGAACCTGGTCAGGGGCCTGGATGGAAAAGCGCCTCAGTCGGTTCATATGTGCTCGTGGCCCCAGGCAGAAAAGGCTCGAATCGACAAGCGTCTGGAAGAGAGCATGGCACTCGTAAGGGAGATTTCCATGGCCGCATCCAATGCCCGCCAGAAGGGCGGCCGCAAATTGCGCTGGCCTGTCTCGGAGATCGTGATTGCTCCCGCCAAGGAGGGTCTCGATCTGGACGGGCTGGAAGAAGTCCTCAAGGGCCAGACGAACGCAAAGAAGATAACAGTGCTTGCCGCCGGCGAAAAGCCGAAGATGGACCTGGAGATCGCCCCCGTTCACAAGAAGATCGGTCCGGTCTACAAGGGCCAGTCCAAGGAGGTCGTCGAGGCCATAGCTGCAGCCGATCCATTCGAGGTCAAGAAGCAGCTGGACTGCGGCGAAGCGACTGTATCCTTTGCCGGAAAGGATTACCACGTCACGGCGGAGATGGTGACAATCAAAGAGCTTCCGCCGCAAAATCTGCCTGCCGCGGAGTTTTCCCGCGGATTTGTCTATGTGGACATCACCCTCACAGCCGATCTGGAGGCAGAAGGTTATGCTCGCGAGATCATCCGTCGCATTCAGGATATGAGAAAGGAGCTGGACCTGCGTGTGGAAGACCAAATTAGGGCTGTCGTCGACATCGAGAGCAAGCCTATCCTCGACCTGGCGGTTCTGAAGAAGGATCATATTGCCAGCGAAGTTCGAGCAGCAGATTTCCAGATTGGTCTGGGCCAGGAGCTTAAGGGAAAGCTGGTTAAAGACTGGGATATAGAGGGCATCTGTGTCAGAATTGGCATAGATCGATTGGCTTAGATCGATTGCCATGAATCATTGGCTTAGATCGAAATTGATGGACATGGTTTGATGCGAGTTATAAAAAGGCGGAAGTATAAAAGATGAGCAATGAGGATGAGGCCATGGCGGCACCTGTTTCCGTCAAGGTCAAGGGGGTCTACATCGCCGAATCGGAAGGCAGCGCACCAGTGCCGGTGGTTCTACTGGAAGACGGGATGGCAAGGATTGTGCCTATATTTGTTGGGCTGTCTGAGGCGGTCTCCATTCATCATGCCCTTTCCGGGGAGCTCTCGCCCCGGCCCATGACCCATGACCTCTTCATCTCCGTGCTGGAGAGCCTTTCCGCCAGCATCACCAAAGTGCTCATCGATGATCTGGATGGCGGCATCTACTACGCCCGCCTCACCCTTAAAAACGAAAGCAAAGAGAGCGAGATAGATGCCCGGCCCTCTGACTGCCTGGCTCTGGCTCTGAGAAGCCGAGCACCCATCGAGGTACAGGAGAAGGTAGTATTGGAGTCTGCCATCAGCAAGAGCGAGGTGGAGAAGCTGATCAGCCTCGACAATTACCTGCAGTAATCAATTTCAGTTCTCATCAATTTGGTTTCTATTTTATTATCATCATTACCTGCAATATAGCAGCTCGTCATCCCGTCATAAAGGTTATCTTCCCAGACAGTCAATTTAGTTGTTATGACTGTGGATTCGGTGCAAGCGCCCCCCGGCAACCGTTGGAGCGACCCATCTCGCTATATCATGGGTGTGTTCCTGCTCCTGGCAGCTCTCTTTGTGGTGTATATTGGCAGATCGGCCGTGCCTCTGGTTCTGGCCGCCGCACTGCTCGCCCTGATAGTCGATCCGGTTATTCGGTTCATGGCCACTCGGCTGAGGATGAACAGAACCCTGGCAATTGTGATCACTTACTTTTTCGTCGTGGCCATGCTGCTCCTGCTTCCTCTGCTCATCATCGAGCCGCTGGTGGAGGCGGCAAATTTTGCCATGCAAATTGATCCTGCTATGATTGTGCAGCGGCTGAGCAGCTTCATCCAATCCTTTTCCGTTGGACTACAGTCCCATCCGTGGCTGGCCGGCGTATTGAATCCTCCAATTGAGTCGCTGCTCAAAGCTCTGAATTATTCAGCATCCGCATCCCAGGCACCCGCTCCAGTGGTGCAGATGTCCGTTGCCGACCTGAGCAGCCGGCTGGGAAGAGCACTGGGCGCGGTGGCAGGATTTCTGGGGCCCACATTTTCCGGCCTGGCATCGATACTATTCACTCTGCTCATGGCGCTGCAAATGACCCTTACCGTCGGCCAGTACAGGAGCTGGTTTTCCGATCTGATTCCTCCCGGTCACGAGCCGGAGCTCAACCTGCTATTCAGCAAAATCCACAAGATCTGGACGGGCTTTTTGCGGGGTCAGATGCAGCTCATGGCAGCAGTCGGGCTGATCACCTGGATTGGCGGCATTATCATCGGACTGCCTCAGGCATTCTTCCTGGGCGCGATTGCGGGATTCATGGAGCTGATTCCCAATGTCGGTCCGGTTCTGGCGGCGGTTCCGGCGGTTCTGGTGGCCCTGCTCTTCGGATCGACACACATGGCGCTGAGCCATCTCAGCTTTGCCCTGGTGGTGATCGTCTTCTATACCCTGGTTCAGATGATTGAAAATCAGTTTCTGGTGCCAAAGATCATGGGGGGCGCAGTCGATCTTCCACCCCTGATCGTCCTGATCGGGGTCATCGTTGCCGCTGATGCATTCGGCATAATGGGCGCCCTTCTGGCTACACCGATGATCGCCACGGGGAAACTGGTATTCCGCTATATTTATGGAAAGATCATGGAGGATGCGCTGCCGGTGCAGTCGAACGGACCGAAGACGAGTAAATGATTGTTATTCAAATTGAATGACCTGCTTTGGGCATACGTCTGCGCAGGCGCCGCAGAGTATGCACTCGGCATTTTCCATACGCCCTTGCCTGACCATAGCAAACACATCCAGCCCCATCGGGCAGTCATTTGAGCACCTCTTGCAGTCTGTGCAGCGGTCCCCGGCAGCCGCAAGGCGAAGGGCAGGCCAGCGGATCAGGTTGCCGATCTTCCTGCCGATGATCATGATCACTGCAATCGGGCAGAAATAATTGCAGAAACCGCGCTTTCCTCCCAGCAGGGCAAATGCGGTCAGAAAAGCGATCTGCACAAAGAAGATTATGTATGCTCCCGGCTTTGCAATGGAGATTGCGTGCTCGGTATAATAAAAAAGGTCGATGGCAGCAAATCCTCCGGCGGACTGAATTGCAGAGATGAGGGGGATTAAGATGATTGCCGGAAACATGATAAACTTGAGCCATTTCAGCCTGATTTCTCTTGCCGGTTTGTCGTTAATAGTAAAATAGATCTCTTGCAGGCCGCCGGCAGGACAGAGCCAGCCGCACCAGAGCCTGCCTACGAACAGCGAACTGACAAAAAGGAGGATAAAAAGGATCAATCCGCCTGTAGCAATCCCTTCCGATGCGCCCCGGATTATTATCGGGCAGGATATATACGCAAAGGTCGCGGGCAGCAATACGAACGAGAGGATGATCAGCGTCTTTCTGATCCATTGCCTGCGAAGTGAGCTTTTCATGCAGATCGCCTTATCTATGTCTCATTAGTCTCATTGAGACCTTATCCTTGACCTTTCTGCTTTTTCATTTTTTGGCCTAATCGGACAGCTCGACGAAATCGACGACAATTTTGGCGAGCCGATCGGGATACTGATACATCAGTCCATGGCCTGCCCCATTGAACTGGACCAGCCAGGAGGCATTTATCCTCTGGGCCAGAATAAATGAATTTTCAGGAGGCACTATGAGGTCTTTTTTGCCGGTAACCAAGAGCGTTGGAGCCTTTATCGATTTGAGCCTGTCGAAGGTGCCCGGCCATGCGGCGATGGCCTCGGACTGCCGCTTGATATTCTCTGGAAGCGAAGTCTCTTTGGGCAGAGGGAACCATTCGTAGAAGGGCGGTTGACTGGAAAGCCATTCCTTCGGGAAAAGCAGGTTAAATAGCCTCATGCCGGCTTCCTCAGGTGTGCCTGAGGTATTGGCCAGATCATCCAGGACCCAGGCAGCAGGCATAACAGCCTCCCGTCCACCGCAATCGCCTGCGTATAAAATGAGCTTATCCACATTCTCCGGGCATCGGATGGCCAGCTCCTGAGCCACAAACGATCCCATGGACCAGCCAAGCACATGATACCTTTCCATTCCTAAGGCGGCCATGAGTCCTGCGGTATCATTGGCGAACTGGTCGATGGAAAAGCTTTCCTGTGTTGCGGTCGTATTTCCTGTGCCGCGGTTATCGAATATTATTACTCTGTATTTAGCGGCAAGGCTATGCAGCAAGCGAGAATCCCACATATCCATTGTTGAGCCGTAGCCCATGATCAGCACTATCGGGTCTCCCTGACCCATTATCCTGTAAGCAATGTTGATATCGCCTGCATGGGCCATCTTAACTCCCTCAATCTCGACTTCCTCAGCGGCCTGGTAATTCTCTTCTCTGCCGCCCGTTCCGGAGCAGTCCTGCGTTACCGTTGCCGCGGTCAGCACAAATAGCAAAAAGAAGCCGGAAATCCGTGAGATCCATTTCATGGAAGCACTCTCCCTTTTTGGCTGTTCCTTCCCAAACATATAATAATTTATCTGACAGATGCAGGCAGAAAATTGTCTTCATCTGAACGGTAGGGGCTCCATTCCCGCGGGCCGGGCCGTCCGGGGCCGAGGAGCCACTCGCCTGGGCGGCCCTGTCCGCGTACGCACGCGCCCGGCGGTAGGAAGCCGTTGCTTCCAGTTATTGCTATCCGTAGAAGAAATCGATGTATTCCTCATTCGTCATGCCGGCCATTGCGATCAGCTTTTTGAGAAGGCCAACGCCAAGATCTTTTCCTCTATGCACAGGTATTGAAAGATGAATATCGCTTCCATCCTTGACCAAGATATAATGACTGCCCTCTACATGATTGAGCTTCCATCCTGCTCTCTTGAAGGCCGCCACATGCTTATCACCGCAAACCCTAGGAAGCTTCTGCATATTTTTGCTCTGTGAGATCGATGGAGATGTCGAGCTTGCCGTCAATTGATGGAATCTTTAGCCTTTCTCCGGCGGTCTTAAGCCTGGATTTTAAGCATCCAACGATGGCTTCACTGATGTTTTCCATGGTTTCTTCAAAAGTATCCCCTTCCGATAGACACCCTGGCAGATCTGTGCACTCCGCTACGTATCGACCGTCTTCATCTCGTTCGATAGTGATATTGAATTTCATCCAGTCCTATTTGGTGGCAAGAGCATATTAAGCTTCCTTCAATTGGACTAAATCACATCCGTCTCCATGTAAGGCCAGAAGAAGGGGTATAGTCCTTTTGCCGTGACCAAGTCAGAATGTTGTGGCTCAGACCGCGAGGCCGCGCCATCCGGGGCTGCTGTGCCACTCGCCTGGGCGGCCACGTCCGCATGCGCGCGCCTGTTCCAGTTATAAAATTATGCAGCCTCAAACCATTCTTCACGACTGATTCCAGCTCGTTTCAAAATCTTCTGCAATAGATCCGTGCTGATATCACCACCATGAGGATTGGGAATGCGCGTTTCCACCAATCCCCTGGACATATACTCATGGTCTGCTCCTGGATAAGGACCGACAAACCCCAATCTGCTCAATCGCTTGATCAGCTCACGTCTTGAAACCGGCACAAGTTTATTCGACAATGGAGACCGGCTCCGCAGACGCATTAATAACATATCCACCTATTGCAGGTATTGGATGGCCAAGTCTTAGCTTTAAAGCAATCCAGCCCTCGATAACGCTCTGCAGTTCCTTTCGACATTCTTCGAGAGTTTTACCTGTAGCCCAAACGCCCTGCAATTCGGGAACCTCGCCATAATAGGGCTTTGGGTCATCGATGATTTCGTAAGTGGCCCTTTCCATAGCCGCTAAAATGTATTCTCCAAACATTGATATGGTTATCAGCAGTGATGAGATTAGAGCCTTTCGCTTTTCCTATCTTCTCATAAATTATATCAATCAGGATTGCTGCCCTAAATTTTTCTCGCCACACGTCTATAGCTCGCAGATGAAGCCTGCGAGGCCAAGCCGCCTGGGCGGACAGGAGGCCGCAATGGCACGGTATCCGGTCAAAATGAATCCGGGAGCGGGCAGGTTTCTGCTGGGGACTGGCTCATGAAGAAGATGGTGAATCAGTAGACTTCATCGTGCGTGCCGACGGCTTCGAGCAGGATGATCTCTTCTTGCGTCTTTCAGATCCTTCATCAGATCTTCAAATGTGCCCCACTTAACCTCGCCTCCTGGACCATAGCCGCCAGCCTAGCCCGGCGCTTCTCTATGATGCGTTTGTTAATGAGCTCCACCAGCATGGATTGATCATCCAGAGGCATGGATTCCACAGCATCTACCAAATCTTGAAAGCTCAATGAATGAACTGCACCGCTCATTGGAATTCACCATTTCCAGGATCCTTGATTGCTGTCTAAGGAATTGAACCATAGGGTCTTTATGGGCGATTCATCAATAATTGCTGCCTTGCTGGGCCTGCGGCGGGATTGCGGGCTCGCTGTCCTGGCCGCCAAGGATTGTGTTAGAGCAATCAGGCAAACAGGACTGGCTGGCAACGCTTGTAGAAGAGGGGTTCGAAAGTCAGTTGGAGCGTTCTTAGAGAACAAAAGACGCAGGAGCGAATCGTGTTGTGTATCCCCAAAGTACTTATCTTCAAATTATAATTAAACCAAGAGGGAAATGATTTGGCTTATGATTGTCCTTTGATTAGTGTGCAGGTCGGATATTATGGCTGAAAACCCATCAGTCGCCCGTTTTCTTGTATCCGGCGGCCAGCCATTAAAGCTGACAATGGCTCTGCCCCTGGCAGAGTTGATTCATCTGGCTTTGGTCAAGCTATCCAATGGCTCCTTCGTATTCACGGGTTGCGATAGCTCACATATCCCTTTAAAGGGCCACAAGCATGCATATATCCTATGCGAATCAAACCAGTCGCAGGGAAAGGGAAGCCAGGGAGATATAACTCATGTTACGATCTTTTCTTCAAGCGGTTTCAACTCTCATAATCAAGACGTCTTGCAGAATTTGAAGCATATCTACAGTGCGAATATTCCGGATATACAACTCTCGCTGATGAGGCTAGGACATTCCAGGGATTTCGGAGGAACGGACCTGGATTCGGGTCAGTGTCCATTGCTGGCCAAATCACGAACCTGGATCTCCCGAATGCCTTTCATTCCTGTGCGCCACCCCAAGGTAACGCGGGCGGGCGTGCCCAAGCTGGACGGGCGCGGCCTTCAGATCGACAGCCCGGAGCACGAGCTGAGAAGACTGCTCAGGCTGGACGGATTTCCGGAGCCGTCTGCTGTGGAGAGCGTGCCCTGCACAAGCCTGGGCGGGCACAATGCATACTGGTCAAGCTTCCAGACCCTGCGTGAAAAGGACAATGAGCAGGAGAATGCAGTCCGCCGGGTTGGCTATGGATTTCGCATCCAATTTTCAGAGCCGGTGCAGGGGCCGATGGCATTGGGCTATGCAGCGCATTTGGGGATGGGATCGTTTGTTGCAGCTGCAGACGAAGATAAGATCGCAGGAGCGGCCATAGGAGAGACTTTGCCTCTTGCAGATTTTAAAAGAAAAGGTGATATTCAAATTTGTCTGCTGGAGGCAAAAATTAGATTCCTCACACAAGCCCATATTCCTTTTTGGACAGGAAACAGCTTTCGGGCTGGCTTAGGCAACAATCTCAGAGATCGTGCCTGTGCCGCCTATATCAATATCCAAAAAAAGCCATCAATGACAATGGTGGAACACCGAAATTGCAAAAAAAATTGTGAATTATCCCAATGTTGCAGCTATGGCAGGCTATTTACATCATTGACTGAAGCAGACCAGGATGGTCCTGTTAGATTCGTTGAGTATCATTTGCCTCTAATTCTCATGCCGCCAGCCGCAGGTTCCTATGAGCCGGAAGAGTGCACTTCCGTTGGCTTTGCCACAATCGGGCAAGCTTTGGATACTCTGCCTTATATTTTTTTAGCCTTAAGGGATTTTGGGAAATCGGGTCTTGGAAGGGACCGTCATATTGGCGGCGGCAGATTTAATTTAGAATCTGCCGACAGTCTTACCCCCCAGGAAAGAAAACGAGTCTACCATGACGGCAATCTGCAGAGCGTAATAAGCACCTTTAGCTATTTTGATCTTCTCAGGCAGGCTGAAAAATTCAATGGCACTCTGGCTTTGAAATTTATAACGCCGACACAATTGGGAGACGAAAATGGATATTCATGTCGCCCATCTTTCAGGATGCTTCTTATGCATTTGCTTCTGCGTGCCAATGCGCTATCATCATCGCATGGAACGGGATATCTTTATAATTCAAAAGATTGCAGGAATATTCTGGAAAATGCGAAAAAGATAGAGCAAGTATCGGCTTTTGTGGAGGAAGTTCATTCTCGTCGTCTGGCCAATATGCATAATGAGTTTGAATGGCAGCCACCCTGCTTTTTAGGAGAGATCATTTACCGAGGATCTTTCTCAAAGGACATGATGGCTTTGCTAAGGCTTGGAGAAATCATTCATGTGGGAAGAGGGGCTACTATCGGCAATGGAATGTTCAACCCACATTTCGCATTAACATTCTAACCCATAATATTTTTTGCAGTCTTGCCCGAGCAAATTTAGCACTAAGCTCTGAGTATCGCTCAGATTTATTTGCCGCTTGATCACATTTTGGCCTTCGGCT
>JAQVZT010000470.1 GCA_028708055.1 Methanothrix sp. | reverse complement strand
AAGATGACCTTGAAGAGACGGTTTTGCATCATCTGATGGAAGCTGTCCGCAGAAGCCAGCATCTTAAGGTCGGATACTGTCGGCTTTAGCTTCCAGGCCTCGACCATTCCCGCGAACCATCCCGCCGCAACAAATGGATTGAGAGTAGTCATCCAGGCCACCATGAGTGCGGTCAGAGCGGAGAGCGGATTGCCTCTGGCCAGGAGGACGCCGAGAGCCGACAGTCCCCCAGTTACCACAAACCAGATTACGCAGGCCTGTAAGATGACTTCGCTGGATTTGGCTGTTATCAGCACCAGGCCGATGGTGACCAGTATGATCAGGCTCACTGCGATCCCGAATATCTTGACCGCAGTGATCTTTTTTCCGGGCTTCTCATTCAGCTCATCAAGAGCAGGAATGTCCTCTGGATGCTGCAAATGTCTGAGAATTCCTTCTCTGTGGCCCGCTCCCACTACGGCCAGAACCCGGCCCTGTTTGGAGAGCAGATGCAGATTGCGAGCCAGGAAGGCGTCCCGCTCATCCACCAGCACATTTGCCGCCCCGGGAGAGATCTTGCGAAACTCTGAGATCATCTGAGTGACTATATCGTCCTGAGTGATCGTGTCGATATCAAGCTCCTCTTCATCACCCCAGCCAAGGGCCGCGGGAATCAATGAGCCAACCAGCCTGATCTTATCAAAAAATCCCATTGCCGACCAGAACCGCTGAATGGTAATGCCGATGTCCCTATCGACCAAAGCCACCCGCGCCCCTGCATTCTTGGCAGCCTGTATGGCAGCCAGCATCTCCGAGCCGGGTTTGACACCCATCTCCTCTCCCATCTTTCTCTGGATGTAAGCCAAAAACAACTGGACCAGGAAGAAAAAGAGTTTGCCGCCACTCAACAGCTCACTGATCTTGATCTCCTTCTCGACCTCCTGGCCGATGAGAGCCCGGTAGCGAGCCGGGCACAGCTCAACGGCCACAATATCGGGTCGCGTCTCCTCTATCTTGCTGATTACTTCCTGAACGCTTTTTTCTGATACATGGGCGGTTCCTACTATTATGATCTCATGGGACTGCAAGCCAGCGGGCCCTTCCTCCGGCTGAACCAGTCGGCAATAGGATGCATCGCCTTCCGCAGTATACTCCGTCGTATTCTCCAAATTGATTACCTCTCAATTTTCCCGCTCTCTGCAAAGCTCGATGGCCCTGACCAGGTCCTCCCTGGAGACGATGCCCACCAATCGACTCTCAGCGATCACAGGCAGCCGACGAATTTGCATATCGTTCATCATCTTCATGGCAGTCGATGCCTCTTGCTCAGGGTCGATCAAATATAACTTTCTTGTCATCACCTGACCGACACGCGTTATGGCTCGATCTGCTTCCGCCACCTTCTGCAGATCCGTTAACGTGATAATGCCCACCAGAGCGCTGCCGTCCATCACCGGGTAGCCTCTATGTTTCTCCCGGAACATCAATTCTTGTAGCTCATCGAGCGTCATATCCTGAGAGACGCTGCGCACCGGAGAAGACATTATATTCCGCACGGATATTCCCGCCAGGCTGACGCTTATTTCAGTGGCCTTCTCCTCTTCAGAGGCACCTGCATAGACGAAGAACGCCACAAAAAGGAGCATGAAATTCAAAGAGGAAAGCCCCAGCAGAAACATGAGTGTCGCGAAGATCTTCCCGATATCAGCGGCCAGCCGGGTGGCTTTGATATAGGGCATCTTCGTCGCAAACCAGGCCCGCAAGAGGCGCCCTCCATCCATGGGAAAGGCAGGTAGGAGATTGAATGCCATGAGGATGATATTCATGATCCCCAAAGTCCAGAGCATTATGGCCGGAGCGCTCCCTGTGCCGCCATATGCAGCCACCGGCCCGGCAAGGTATACAGAGATAATTCCCAGCACACCGCTCACAGCCGGCCCGGCAAAGGCCATCTTCAGCTCCAGGCGGGGATTTCTGGGGATCTCTTCCATGGAGGCCACCCCGCCAAAGAAGTAGAGAGTTATGCTCTTTATGTTGATTCCGTTTTTATGGGCGACATAAGAATGGCCAAGCTCATGCAGGGCTACGCAGGCAAAGAGCATGATGGCAAAGAGCAGAGAATAAAGCCATCGCATCTGCACCGGCTCAATGGCGCCGAAACCGTAGACGTTTCCGTAGACGGTTTGGCTGAAAGAGGCAAAAGCCCAGGCAACATACAAGATGACCAATAGGAATGTCCAGTGGAGGCGCACCGGTATGCCAATGATCTTTCCCAGCTCCAGAGAAGACTTCATGGGATGACGTTGGCTTGCGGCATTAATAGATCTTTTGACAGCATACGGCAGAAAAGAAGACCTTATACCTCGCACAGACTTGTTAAATTTAAAGAGAGCGGGTAGGAGAGTGGGGGGTTCAGTGTGGATTTCAAAAACTAGGATTACCCGCTCAAATTATTGAAGCAAGGGTGAAGATATAAATTTTTCCCCCGGATAGGCTTTTACAAGGTATCTCACCTGAGCGCTATGCTCTGCCATGCAGGCTGCGGTATAAGCATCGCAGAGACTATTGCCGGCGGCGAATAC
>JAQVZT010000469.1 GCA_028708055.1 Methanothrix sp. | reverse complement strand
TTACTCCCGGCTGCCTGCTAAGGCGGCAGCGGTCTTCCGCATGCTCTCCATCTTTCCAGCGGATTTCGATTTCATGGCGGAGGAGGCCATCTGCCAGGATGAGGATCATGAGCAGCTTAGCGAGCTATTGCGCTGGAACCTGGTCGACTACCGGGATGAGACCAAACGCTACCGTCTGCATGATCTGGTAAGAATCTTTGCCTCCGGCAGGTTCTCGGAGGTGGATGGCGAGGGCGCGAAAAATGAGGCCAGGCAGAGACATGCTGAGCACTTCAGAAATGTGCTCTCTTTCGCTACAGATCTCTATGAAAAAGGAAACGTTTTAACCGGGTTGAATGCATTTGACCTCGAAAAGATGAATATCGAGTCTGCTTGGGCCTGGGCTAAAGAAAATCTGGCCAAAAGCGATGCTGCTGCGTCTATTTGCAGCTATTTTCTAAACTGGCCATATTTACTGGACCTGCGCCAACATCCGAGGGAGCGCATTTCATGGACGGAGACGGCTCTTTCTGCCGCCCGGAAGCTGAATGATCGAAGCGCTGAAGGCGTGCATCTGGGCAACCTGGGCTTGGCCTACGCCAACCTTGGCGATGCCCGCAAGGCCATCGAGTACTACGAGCAGGCGCTGGCCATCGCCCGCAAGATCGGGGACCGGAGAGGCGAAGATACTCATCTGGGCAACCTAGGCAGTGCCCACTACGTGCTGGGCGACGCCCGTAAGGCCACAGAGTACTACGAAAAGGCGCTTATCATTGATCGCGAGATCGGGGACCGGAGAGGCGAAGGTGCTGATTTAGGCAACCTAGGCAGTGCCCACTACGTGCTGGGCGACGCCCGCAAGGCCATCGAGCACTACGAGCAGGCGCTGGCAATCTTGAGCGAGATCGGGGACCGAAGGGGCGAAGGCGCCTGTCTAGGCAACCTGGGCAGCGCCTACGGCACTCTGGGCGACACCCATAAGGCCATTGATTACTACGAGCAGCGCATCTCCATCGCCCGTGAGATCGGAGACAGGAGGGGTGAAGCAACTGCATCCTGGAATCTGGGTCTGCAATATAAAATGGCAGGAGATCTCAAACGCGCTGCCGAATTGATGCAGATCTGCGTAAGCTTCGAAAGAGAGATCGGCCATCCGGATGCAGAAAAGCATGCTGCAGGCCTTCAGGCCATCCATGCCCAATTGAAGAGCTGATCCTGGGCCGCTTCCGGCTTCCTGCCCTCAGCCACGAGGTTGCCGGGCGCATTTCGGGCAGGCGATCGCCGCCACCGGGTGCCCGGCCCACTCGCAGCCGCATGCCCGTGCGGGCGCGTTCGCTGGCGGGTGGGGATGAAGCTACAAGGTCATTTGCAGAAAGCAAGCTTGAAACAAGCCCGATAATAATTATAATAATATGCTTATAATCTCTTTTGTAGTATATGATTTGATGACATTTTGTCTTTTAAAATGTGCATCATTGCTCCATATCGGACAGTTCAGAAGCATTGCCAATGCAATGAATGGTGAGTCATTGATATCGATTTCGCGCATGATTTTAATTGCCTCATCTTTAAAGGGAGATAGTTCTGCCATTGGGATAAGGCTGACTTTGCCAAAAACAAACTCAGTCAGATAATCAAAAGAATCTTCATCCAGCTTTGATTTAGACAGCAGTTCATCTTTATGTTTTTCCACCTCAAATTTGGCGTATTCAACTGTATACATTTTAAAGGGAGAGAGCGATATAAGATCTCTCGTCAGGCCGTTTTTTAGAAGAGATGAGATCAGGATATTTGTATCCAGAACTATCTCCATTCTAGTTTCTCCATCATTTCCCTTTTCATCTTGTGATCCAGTTCGTTTACATCTTCAAGAGTTATGTCGCTTTTTTTTAGCAGAGAGTTTAGAACTCCGCATATGAACATATCATTTTTTATATCTTCGGCTATGTCCCGCTCTATCCTCTTGCGCACAAGCGTTTCCAGCTCTTTGCTGACCTTCATCGACAGCTCAATCTCTCGGGGCAGTTCAACTTCGATCGTCATTTTGCTATCTCGTATCTAAACTGCTGGAAAAGAATATAAAGCTACTCCGCGGAGCGAGCCTTTTGATTTTTATTTCAGGCAAACCTGCTTCGTTCACCCATCCTCTCCCCAATCCCGCTCTCCTCTCTGGTCAGCCCGCCCTGTCTGTGCTCTGCCACATCGATCAGTTCACCCTTCTGCCCGATATGCCCATGATCACTATTATTCATAGTACCATTGTCACAGTGCCCTACTGCTCGGAAAATTTAAATTCCGGTGAAGGCTCTATTTGCTCATCTGTCAGGAGATCTGTGCGGATGGGCGAAGAGGTTTTTATCAGCTATTCCCGCAAGGACGAGGATTTTGTCCACAGGCTGGAAGAAAGACTGGAAAGCTTTGGCGTGAGAATATGCAGAGACAAGAGAAGCATTCCTGCGGGCGAATTTTGGGACAGCTTTATCGAGCAAGCAATCAAGCAATGCAATAGATTTCTCCTTGTCCTCTCTTCGAGCTGCATCAAGTCAGAGAATGTTAAAAAGGAAATTGATGCCGCCATAAGTTC
>JAQVZT010000468.1 GCA_028708055.1 Methanothrix sp. | reverse complement strand
TGAAACAGGAGTCTCGCCTCTTGCTTTCCCGCCTTTGCCCGGCCAGGTGATAAAAGCGGACAGCTACGTTCATGACGAATTGGGCATAACCACTGAAGATCCCCTGATCACCAAAGAGGCCGCTCTGAAGCGCCAGAAAAAAGGCAGAAGTATGGCCGAATATCTGGAAAGATACGAAACGGTAAAGGTCTTGGGCGATCTGAATAGCAAAACCGCCCTGCTCTGCTGGGGCTCAAACAAAGGAGTCTGCCTGGAGGCGGCCCGAAAATTTGGGCTGCGAGTGATCTTTGTGCTGGTTCTCTCTCCCTTCCCGGAAAAAAGGCTGAAAGATGCCCTGCAGGGTGTGGATAGAGTCATAACCGTCGAGTGCAACAGCACAGGCCAATTGGCGAGGCTGGCCGGATCTTACAGCATAAAGATCGAAGACCAGATCCTCAAGTATGACGGCAGGCCGTTTTCAGTGGAGGATCTGGAGAGAGAGCTGGGGAGGGTTGTAGCATGAATCCAAAAGAGCTGGCAACGGCAGCTCAGGTCACCTGGTGTCCAGGCTGCGGCAATTTCTCAATCATGAGCGCCATGAGAGCAGTGCTGGCAGATCTGGCAGAGGAAGGCTTCCCGTTGGAGAATGTCGTGCTGGTCTCAGGCATAGGCTGTCATGCCAAGATCGTCGACTATATGAATGTAAATAGCTTTTATTCCATTCACGGCCGATCAATTCCAGCAGCCTCGGCCATAAAGATTGCCAACCCCGATCTCTCGGTGATCTGCTTTTCCGGTGACGGCGATAGCCTCGCAGAGGGGCTGGATCATCTCATCTTCGCAGCCAAACGAAACATCGACATCACAATGATATTGCACGACAACCGGGTCTACGGCCTGACCACAGGTCAGTTTACTCCCACATCCCCACAGGGCTTTCATGGCAAATCCACTCCCGATGGATCAGTCGAGCACCCAATGAATCCTCTCGACCTGATGCTGGCGAGCGGAGCCACTTACATTGCCCGGGGGTACACACATGGCATTGAGCAGCTGCAAAAGCTCTTCAAAGATGCCATCCTGCACAAGGGCTTCTCATTTGTGGATGTTCTGCAGGTCTGCGTGTCATACAATAATATGTACGAGATCTACAACAAATGGACCTACAATGTGCAGGGAAATGATTCCTCGAATTTCGAAGAGGCACAGAAGATTATCCGATCATGGAACTATGACCGCTCTGACGTGCCGATTCCCCTGGGAAAATTTTATCAGGCCGATAAGGAGCGTTTTGATCAGTCATTTGAGCAATACCGGCAATATAGGCCAGATCCGGCCCAGAGAGACAGCAAGATAAAGGACCTGCTTAATAATTTAATCTAGAAGGTGACAAGAATGGACAAGTATGTTTGCAAGATTTGCGGATACATCTATGATCCGGAGAAAGGTGACTCCACCTCCGGCATAGCTGCTGGAACGGCATTTGAAGATCTGCCCGACGATTGGACCTGCCCGGAATGCGGCGTGGGAAAAGAGCAATTTGAAAAAGCAAGCTGAAAGGCAAATGAAAACGCAAGCTGAAACGCAGAACGAATGTTACATGCAGAGCGAACTTTACGCTTAAGAGGTGCAGCTACATGCTCAGCGAAAAGATGAATGATGCCCTGAACAATCAGGCAAATAGAGAATTGTACTCAGCCTATCTCTACCTCTCCATGTCGTACTATTTTGAGTCGATACATATGCTCGGTTTTGCCCACTGGATGAGGCTGCAAGCTGGCGAAGAGCTTGTCCATACCATGAAGATGCTCGATTATGTAGCAGAAAAAGGCGGCAGAGCAAAGATGCTGGCTGTAGAGGCTCCGAAGCTCTCCTGGGATTCACCCCGCCAGGCTTTCCAGCATGTATGGGATCATGAGAGAGCGGTTACAGGACTGATAAGAGCACTGGTAAAAGTGGCCGAAGAAGAGTCGGATGCAAAGACGACGGAGTTTCTGCAATGGTATGTAAAGGAGCAGGTGGAAGAAGAGGAGTCTTCGGATAGCGTGCTGAATCGGGTCAAATCAGCTGGAGAAGATAAGGCCGCCCTCGCTGCGGCGGATAGGCTGCTTAGTGAAAGGGCCTTCAAATTCCCCAGGGGATTTGAGATATTTCCCGGAACATCCCGATAGCCAGTAAGAAGGCAACCGGAAATTTCCTATTTCTTTCTCATTTCTTTCTATGCAGCTCCCGGATCATTTCTCTGTGCATAGAGGCCATCATGTCTCCCTGGACGCCGATCAGAAATAGCTGGAAGCCCACGATGATTAGAATGGCAATGAGTATGGTTAGAGGAATGTGCTCGATGCGCCAGTAAAGCCAATCCCTGGCCACGAACAGTCCGATGAGAAAGCCAGCAAGCCCAAAGAGCGAGCCGAACAGGCCATAGTAGAACATTGGGTTTTCCGTCTTGGCCATACGGAAGATGGTGAGGATGATCTTCAGGCCGTCGCGGAAGGGATGCAGTTTGGTCTTGGTTCCTGCCGGCCTGGGCATGTAGGTTATTGGCAGCTCGATGATACGCAGGCCCTTCTTCACGCTCTCGA
>JAQVZT010000467.1 GCA_028708055.1 Methanothrix sp. | reverse complement strand
ATCTCGCAGTGCCGCGCCCTGAGGGGAGGTGACGATTCCGATCCTCTCCGGGTATGGAGGCAGCAGCCTCTTTCTCTCCTGGGAAAATAGCCCCTCCGCTGCCAGCTTCTTTTTGAGCGCCTCCAGTTGCAGGTGCCGGAATCCCAGTCCCTCATCCTGCCGGAGAGCTCGGGCTATGAGCTGCACCCTGCCCTGGGGCCTGTAGACGGCAATATCTCCGAAGACCATCACATTCTTGCCGTCTTTCAGCTCAAAATTCAGTGCAAGGCCATTGTTTCTGAAGAGAACGCAGGAGATGGATGAGCCTTGGTCTTTGATGGTAAAATATCTGTGTCCCGAGCGGTGATGTATGTAGTTGGAGACCTCGCCCCGCGCCCAGAGGTCATGAAGGCGGGGATCATTTTCCAGCCGGTCTGCTATCCTCTGATTCAGCTCGGTGACGGAGAATATCTGGGTCAAAGTAATAGAAATTTTATCATTCCGATATATAAAAGCAATTGCTGCGCGGAGCGAAACTGATGGACAGCCTGTAGTAGTGATTGGATATCCGTCCTGCAAAATATTGCAAATGCTGCAAATAATAAAAAATTTATTTAAATGTAAAATGGCATAAGGGCCTGAGCTTATTGCTCACAGCCCTAAATGCTTATTCCTTCCTCAGATGTATTCAAATCCCAATCAGGCGGCTGCCATCCATCATACCTTAGCGTCCGCGGTGCAACGCCAGTGTTTCTCAAGTCAATGGATGCAGATGCATCGGCAGATGCGCTACCTGGCCCGTCTACCTCATTTACATCAACATGCACATTGTTGGTGTAAGCTCCATTTCTGGATGCTCGCATGCTATATCCGATAGTAATGATTTCGCCGGGCTCCAGATCAGCAAAATTCCATCGGATGTAGTTCGAGTCGATGCTATACGGCTCAATAGTGGAGTTGAGCAGCTTCATATCTGGGATCATGTCCACAACTTCTGCCGTCCAGGCGCTCTTGGCATCGCTTCCGATTGTTATGGCATAGTGGACTATGGTGGGATCAGATGGGTCTAAAGAGGCCTTCTTGTCAACAAATACCTTGCCATGACAGCATCCTAACCAGTTGGAATTCAAGCTCGTACAGTTGCTTGATGAAACCAGTGAGGATTCTGCTACACCGCTGACCACGACGCAATTGACCACATTGTCTGGCGAATAGCCAGTGATGTTCAGCTTCAGATTGATAGTCAAGCTGTTTCCTATGCCAAGGTGCAGTATCGTCCAATTGGCCTCCGTAGCAGATAGCGTTACCGGCCTGACTGAAGAGCTGATGTACTCAGTTCCCGGCGGGAAGTTGTCCCTGACGTAGATCGGAGCTAAGGCGCGATTGCCATCATTGGTTACGGTTATAGCGTACTCGGCGATGGTCGAGTTAGTGCCGTTAAATATCTCGTACCTCATCTCGCTTTCCTTGGCCACAGTGATGTGCGGATAGTCGTACCTGGACACTCCAGTCATCAGGATATGCCGTGCAATGCTGTAATTGCCTGCATAATGCTCCTCATTGCTGATGCGGTCCGTTCCATTTGTGCCTGATGATGCTGCTCTGAAGTCGGCTACTCCGCTAAAGGTGGCATTTGTCTTCATCTCATTCAGGCCTAGTGCCACGGATTCTTTCTTCAGGTACTCCAGGGATGCGTACCTCTCGCTGATGAGAGTTGCCGGTGCCATGCCATTGGTGGAGTTGGATATGCATGGCTTTTCAATAGCTCCTCCAGAGGCGTCATTTCCGGCAAATATATCCCATCCGCGCAAGATGCCGCCTTTCGACCACATTCCTTCATTCCATTTCATATCCTGTTTGGCTCGCACGCCAGTTGAATAGTTGTAGCTGCTGGGCTTATGAGCAACCTCGATGTCCTTAGCCATATAGCCGGAGAACGAATCGATTGCAGCATCGCTCAGGTACGAGCCGGTTCCTGACTCGTATGTTCTCTGAGACGAGCGGATTCTCCTGTCTGCCGATACAAATCCCTCACCCGATGCCGCTATTAAATTGGCCACGTTATTGCCGTATTCATCAAATGATTCATTGATGTTAAACTGGCCGCTGTAATCCTCCTGGCTTTCAAAGACCGGTTTCTTTTTGGGACCATCGTTTGGTAAAGCCTTTTTAAAGAAGCCTATGCTGCCCTTGCCGGTAAAGCTGGAGTCAACCATCATCTTCGAACCGTTCTCGTCCATCTCGACGAATGAATTGCGGTTCACGTCGGTGGCATAGCGGTAGGTTTCATGCATGACCGCGCCAGTTATGTGGTTCTTGGCCCGGCTCTCTTCCGTCCACTTGGAGTTGTAATTCAGGTCGCTATTGCCGGGAAGGGCAAAAGTCGTGGGCGAGTAGGTGGCTGAGACATTCTTCAGGGACTTGATTGATCGGTTCTCCCATTTGAGAGCGGTCTTTTCTTCAGAGCTGTATTTGCCGCTTCCATGCTCTATGGTCTCGATTTCAGTGCCTGTGTCTCCTATGGTAACTGCAGTACAGGTATTGTTGGTCAATTGTATGTCGCCAACTCTGGCAGTAACATAGACGC
>JAQVZT010000466.1 GCA_028708055.1 Methanothrix sp. | reverse complement strand
GGATGGGCAGATATGCAGCTTCCTGATAAGATCGGCCACAGTGCGGAATCCGTCTTTGATTGCACCTGCTTTGAGCCGAGAGGAAATTTGAGCATCCAATAAGGATAATAACCTGATGCACATCATGCTTTCCCCAAGAAGCATAGAGAGGTATGAGGAGTGACCATCAAAAGAGAACAAATTCTCATCGAGGCTCTGCCTTACATTCGTGAGTTCTATGACAGCATCATGGTCTTCAAGATCGGCGGGTCCATAATGTCCGATCGCACCGTCCTGGAGGATTTCATCCAGGACGTGGTGCTATTGCGCTACATTGGAATTCATCCCATCATTGTGCATGGCGGCGGACCAGAGATCTCCCAGGCCATGGAGAAATTCGGCAAGAAGGCAGAGTTCGTGGGAGGCCTGCGAGTCACAGACAAAGAGACTCTGGGTATTGCTCGCATGGTGCTGCTGGGCAACATCAATGCGGAACTTGTCAACCTCATCGGCAAGCACGGTGGCAAGGGCATAGGTCTGTCCGGCCAGGACGGCATGTTTCTCAAGGCTAAAAAGAAGGCTCTGCTCAAGGTAGAGGGAATGGAGCCTGTGGATCTGGGATTCGTTGGGGATGTTGAGAAGGTGGACCCGGAGATCCTCATGATCATGGCCGGAAAGGGCTACATCCCGGTCATCTCTCCAATTGCGGCGGATGACAATGGCAATAATCTCAATGTCAACGCCGATACGGTGGCAGGAGCCGTAGCTGTGGCCCTGCGGGCCAAGAAGCTCTTCTCTATAACCGATGTGGAAGGCGTGCGCATGGACCCGAATGATCCGAAAAGCGTCATATCCGAGTTTCCTGCTTCCGATTTTGACCGCCTGGTGGCGGAAGGGGTCATTAAGGGCGGAATGATCCCGAAGGTTGAAGCCTGCGTTTCTGTTGTGCGAAGCGGCGTGGAAAAAGCTCATATCATCGACGGCAGAAAGCATCATGCCATATTGCTGGAGCTGCTCACCACTGAAGGCGTGGGCACAATGATTCGCAGAAGCTAAAGAAGAGATGGGGCGGAGATGATTAAAACCGCCCCCAAAAAGCCAAAAATTTTTTATATGCCGAACATGCCGGTGTCAACCCAGTCGGCTTTTATCAGCGACCACCAATCGGTTGCCAGGCCGTTCAAGACATAGTCGTATGGCAGCCAGCCATATCCTTTCATGCCCCAGGTTGTGCCCCAGCTGTTCCTGATCAATAGGGCGCCTTTGGTGGACTTCTTGTTGCTGGCATTGGTGATGACCTTCGCATCATCATATCCAACGGCGTCAATGGCATGACCGCCCAATACTTTTTCACCGCTGGCTGGATATGGAATCTCGCCTGATGCCGACGCCTGGGTGATGGAGCTGTAAACGGTGAACCCGAACATTGAAGGCAGTCCTGCGGAGAGGTTCTCTTTGATGGATGTCAATACCTTGGCCTTGGTAGTGCCTGACGGGTCGTGCCGGTAATACATCAGGGCCTTGTAGTTTTCTGCAAACGCATACAAAAATGCATTCGGTTCGTCATCGAACTTGCTGATTATGTACTGATAGTACTTTTCAGGCGGAACTCCGAAGAGAAGCATAGCCCCCGCAGTAGTTCTGAGATATGCGCCAGTGTCGCCAGTGACGCCCATGAGATTTCTGGTGGCCTTGTAGAGGAATAGGCGGGATGCATTGATATACGAGTTGGTGGCCTTATTTTCGAAGTACTCGAGGATGCCTACGCCTGCGTTTGCCGTACAGGAACCCAGTTGACCCTGGTCCTCAATTGGCGTGCACCATGCTCTCAAGTCAACTGAAGCGGGTATCGCTTTGGGAAAAGCGATCTTATTGAGCAGGTCCTTGATTGCCGGTGTATTAACAGTGTAGTCCCTGATGTCTGGCAGCTCGCGCAGCCATCCCATTCCGATAAACCCTTCTCTATCCAGACCGATCTCATCAGCTCTTAATGCGTACATATTGCATTCCTCCAATATTGACGCCGAAAAAAAGGTTAGGCGCTAAAATTAAAATATTTCAAATCCTCTGCAACCTATTTAAGTTTTTGCTATGAAGTCATTTAGAGGCCTTCCCTTCCACCCAGGACAATGGCAATGTAGTCGCCCAGGCCTTCATTTGTTCACAATCAGGATTTGCTTAATAGTTCTGCGCGTTTCACCCTCAGCCTCGCCCCGTCCTTGCCAGTGATCACCACGTTTTCGCCTTTCTCCACCGGTCCCTCCGCGTGAGCCAGCCAGTACTCTCCCTGGAAGAGGACGTAGCCCTGCGGGTCCAGCCTGTCGATGGCCACTGCCTCTTCTCCAGCGATGTGGCCCAGCACCGGCGGGGCAAATCGGGCCTGCGCAACCTTGTAAATGGCAAAAGCCAGGAATGCGCCCAGGATCAGCGAGGGCAGGATAATGGTCATTGCCATGGACCTCTGATAGCTGCCAGGCACATACCACTGGGGAAAACTGGTGGGGATGAGAAGGATGCTGCCCACAATCACGCATATCAGTCCGGCTAATGCCAGCACTCCAAAGGAATGGCTGTGCAGCTCTGCCAGG
>JAQVZT010000073.1 GCA_028708055.1 Methanothrix sp. | reverse complement strand
GCCCGGGCATCACAGGCTTTTTAGAGCTACCCTATGTGGCAATGACATGCAGCAGCTCGCCAGAAGCCGAGGATTTCCTGATTAACTGCACTCGCATGTTCGGCCTGAATCGCATGCTCCTTGATGCCGGTGGCAATGCCACGGTCCTGGAAGGCACTCGCGCCAGGTTCGCCCTGAGGAGGGCGGGAGACAACAATGAGTCTGATTATCTGATTGTGGCCAACCATTACCTGAATCAGATCATGAAGCCCTCTCAGCCGGTCTGGGAGCCTCTCAGGTATTACCCGTCCAGCTACTATCGGTACCTTACCGCCGAGAAGATGCTCTCCGAGCGGCAGGGCCATTTCAATTATTCCTCTGCGGTGCAGACGCTCTCCTCGACCGACTGGTGGGACGGGAAAGAGTGGCACCCCAACGATCCCTGGAGCACCAATACCATCAACCGCTTCCGGCCAGACGTCGCCACGCTCTATTCGGCCATAGCCGTTCCCGAGGATCATGTTGTATCCATCTGCACGGGAAACCCCGGTATGCCCCATTGGGGCACCCTGGCACCCGGCCAGAGCGGGGCTTTTGTCAACTTCACCTTAGGATCGCGGCCGGAAGACATGGTATTCGACCTGAAAGACGATGCCTCCGCTGCCATGTGGCAGACCGTCCAGGTGATGGGGGAGAATCCCTCAGAAACTGCGGCAAATTTATGGGCCGATGTAGAGGACAGTTACTGGGAAGCTGTCTGGTGGCTGGACCGAGCGGTCCTGGAGGAGAGAGACAATCAGAGAGCGGTCGCCTGGGGGCGGGCGGCGACAGGTTTTGCAGAGGCGATCGCTCGGGCGGAGACCATCCGGGAGCTTTGCGGGCCTCATCCGACAAATTAATCTGCCAAGAATTGCCATATGCCCACTGTCCGGATCATCCCCATTAACGGATGGAAAGGAGGAGAGGGCCTGAGGCGGCAAAAGGTAAAGGAAGGGAGATTGTAACAAAAAGCCGCCCCCGGCCACAAACCATCTGCAAATTAAGTCGCCCTTAATAACTTTGTCGGTTGAAGTAGTATTAGCGGTAGCTAGTAGTGTGCCGCATTCTGACCGATAAGCTTAGCGACTTTTCCAAAAATCTTTCAGGACATGACGAGCATCGGCAATGCTTATATTCCAAAAATGAGCTAAATAAGATTGAAACATTGTAACGCATGGATTGACATGTGTCAGATAATCGATGATGATATTTGCATTAAATCGACGCCACGCATTGGCCCCAGTTTCCCTTTACCACACGAGGTTACCCTAACCTCAAATTACACCAATCAGGAATTTGACTCCCTGATCATCCAGGGCGATGCACTAGATAACTTAAGAAAGTTCAAAGATAGCTGTTTCCGGTGTTGCGTTACAAGTCCTCCTTATTGGGGTCTCAGAGATTACGGTGAGAGCCATCAAATTGGAGCGGAACCGGAAATGCAGGATTATATCAACAGCTTAGTGATGGTATTTCGAGAGGTAAAGCGCACTCTCACGGAAGATGGTACTCTCTGGCTCAATATTGGTGATTCATACACCAGTGGCAATCGTGCCTGGAGAGATGCAGACCGCAAGAATCCCGCGAGAGCTATGAGCTACCGACCACCTACACCACAGGGGTTAAAACCTAAAGATCTGATAGGAATTCCCTGGAGGCTGGCTTTTGCCCTCCAATCGGATGGATGGTATTTGCGCTCGGATATTATCTGGCATAAACCAAACTGCCAGCCGGAGTCCGTCAAGGACCGGCCCACGCGATGCCACGAGTACCTGTTTCTCCTCTCCAAGTCTGAGAAATATAATTACCAATATGATGAGCTAGTAGAGCCATCTAAGTCCAAGGGCGGCTTTCGCAATCGTAGGACGGTGTGGTCAATAAATACCGAGCCTTTCCATTACGCGCATTTCGCCTCATTTCCTAAAGAGCTGGTGCGGCCATGCATACTGGCCGGTTCGGACGAGAATGACATTGTATTGGACCCATTTTTTGGATCGGGCACGTTGGGCGTTGTCTGTTTGGAACTCAATCGACGATTTGTTGGCATCGAATTAAAGCCCGAGTATGTCGAAATTGCCAGAAAAAGGATAATAGAGGGCAATTGAATCATGAAACAACATTCGCTGCCTGTGCTCAAGCCGGATCTGCAAATTGCATTTTACCACAAGTTAAAGTCGATAAATGAACAGTACCTTTACCAGGCATTAAGCAGCACCATTAAGAACCTTTCCATCCCGGAGATTGACCGGCAATTGACTGAATTTGTGGATCCGGAATCGCTTAAAAAAGTCGCTCTGCATGGGCTTCGAGGCGAGCTGTTCTTCGCAATTCCATGCATCATGCAGAGCAATCCTCGATTGCTTGGCTACTATCGTCTGCTATTGGGGATATCTCAAAAGGAATTTTATAATAAAAGCCCATTTGGGGCATTCAGGCGAATGGAGGAGCAAGGAATAATATCTCAAAAGATCATATCGCAAATAGAACCATTATGCGTTAGCCTCATTGGAGCTTCTGAGATCATGGTTGCCCATATCGATGAGATATCGTTGACCACAATTCGCGATCTGCAAATGCTAACTTTGGGGCCTCAGCTCAGAGGCGGGCTAAATACCGAATTCGGGAAAAACGCTTCAGAAATTGTATTTAAACTGCTCAAGAATTTGGTCGCGCCCTATTTAAAAAGCGAAACACATCGGGAACTAATAATTGAGAACGATTCAAGAAGTAATGTGACCATTGAATTTTCAAGTGATCCTGATATTAGTATTGTTGAAAAGATAGGTTCGACAAGCAGACCATTGGTCTCCATCGAAATAAAGGGCGGCAAGGATAAATCAAACATACATAATCGAATAGGGGAAGCCGAGAAGAGCCACCAGAAGGCCAAGGGACAAAATTTCTTTGAATTTTGGACGATGCTCAGAGTTGATTTGGATTACGCGCATGCAAAAAGAGAGTCTCCGACAACTACCCGGTTCTTCAATATTGACCACATCCAAGATCCCAATCATGAGGAGTATCAGCTTTTCAGAGATCTGCTAAGTTCATTCTTGAGCATCCGAATACAATAAAGCGATAATTGAGGTAAACATATGAAGCGCATCGGCATCGCCGACACCACATTTGCTCGCGTGGATATGGCCCGCGCGGCAATTTCCATCATCAAAAAAGAAGCCTCTCTGGAGATCATCCGCTATACCGTTCCCGGCATCAAGGACCTACCAGTGGCCGCCAAGAAGCTTTTGGAAGAGATGAAATGCGATATAGTCATAGCCCTGGGCATGCCCGGAAAGGCGGAAAAGGATAAGACGTGCGCCCATGAGGCCTCCACCGGCCTGATCGCCGCCCAGCTTATGACCAACAGGCACATCATTGAGGTCTTTGTGCATGAAGACGAAGCGCCCGATGAGCGCACCCTGGCATCTCTCGCAGTGCGGCGCGCCGAAGAGCACGCTCTCAATGCCGTTCGCCTGATATACCATCCCGAGATGCTCACCCGTCTGGCTGGAACGGGCCAAAGGCAGGGATATGAGGATGCCGGGCCGATCGAGAGCGGTTCGGGCGGCTACCCAGGGCACTGATTCCGGTAATTTGAATGATGGATAGCAAAATCCAGTGGTGAAAAATGATATGAAGCTAAGGACGATAGTAGTATTGCTGATCGTGCTATTTCTGCTAAGCGTTGTGGCCATAGATGCCAAGTCTAGCGGAAGAAGCAGTGGTAAATCGAGCGGCTCATACAGCAAGAGCGTCTCGTCAAAGACGACAAGTTCTCTTGTCGACGGCGCTGCTAAGGTAATAGGAGTCTCAACCATCGGTGCAGCAGCCAAGAATACCAAGAAGATTCATCTTGATGACGATCTCTTCGAGAACGAGACCGAGGATGTGGAGCAATCTCCCGGCATGTGCGTGGTGACTGCCATTCTGGTAATTGGCATGATCCTCTCGGCCAAGAGAAGGCGAATAGTATAATTTTTTTAAGAAAAAGTATCATCAAGCCGCTTCGGCGGCCTGAGAGTTGCTCATCTATGCGATTGCATCCGTTTTTAATGTCTCATTTAGCATCGTCTCATTTCCATCCGTGACCGATGGAACTTCTCCTGAGGCGATCAGGCCCAGAGGATATGACTGGGCCATTTCTGCTCCGGCGGGAAGCCTGATGCTGACATTATCATTGTAGCCTTCAAAGAGCATGACAATTTCCGAGTTTATTTGCATCTGAACATTGCTGGATTCGTTGCCAGTTAGGCCCAACGATTGGGGCGTCACTGTGAATACCTCCCTTACATCCGTCTTCTTGAGAAGGTGGGTGTCTTTGGTGATCCAGTAGCAAATGTCCAGGGTCATGTTGCGGAATATATCGCTGTAGTTCAAACTCTGTATGGGTAGAAGAGATGTCATATCTGCTGAGAGTTGATTGGCCATATCGCCCATCTTATTCACTGCCAGGACCTTGTAGCAATCTTCTCCATCGACATCCTCCGAGCCGACGAGAGTGAGGCGAGACTGATTGAACATCTCAAGCTGTTCATTCATTGTGTTCTGCTTTGACCAGGATTCAGCTATGCCTGGCATCTTCATAGCCGTCCAGTTCCCATCAACCTTGAGATAGAGGGTGTCGTTGATGAGATATTCATCTATCGCAATGGCGCTTGTGTTTTGCTGATCGCCCTTTGCATAGGTGAGGGAGGCCAGAGACAGCTTGAGGGCTCTCTCGGTCATGTTGGCCGTGCCATATCCGATTGAGCGCGTGCAGATCTTCTGGGTCTCATTCGTGGAGAGATTTGCCAGATCTATATTCTGTTTCATATCCATGGAAAAACTGTAGGAACTGAGGTTTGCTGAAGAATCAATTACCAGAGTTCGCAAAGCTGCGGCCATCGACTCATCAAAAGAAGTATTATTCATTTGGCCGAATGATCCTGAACTGCAAAGCAGCATGACCAGTGTTAAAAGCATTAGAGGTTTCATGGCGAAACTGATGGACGATATGGCGTAAATATTTTTTGCTATCCTACTAATTTAGATAAATCCATCAGATTAATGTATATTGAATAAGTAAGACAATCCTGAAGATTGAAGGGAAGATAAGGATGGAATACGATGAAATGCGGGCCAGAGAAATCTCCCAATACCTCTATGAGAATGCGGCGATAGGAATCTATCAAGCATCAGCAGCAGGTGGATTTGAGTTTGCCAATCCTGCCGTAGCCTGCATCCTGGGATATGATTCTCCGGAAGATCTAAAAAATAGCATCGCGGACATCGATTGCCAGCTTTTCGTCAATCCATCCTGCCGGCAGCAATTTCATCGCCTTCTGAAGGAGAAGGGTTGCGTAAGGAATTTTGAGGCAGAGCTATATTGCAGGGACAGGAAAAAAGTCTGGGTTTGCATGCAGGCCGATGCTGTGGCTGACCCAAAAGACGATCCGAACAGTCCCGTTTCACCTTATTGGGGATTTCTGATCGACATCACTGAACATAAGAATGTCGAAGATGCTCTGAAAAGGTCGCAGGAAAAATATCAAACCCTTGTGGAAAACTTAAATGATGTCATATTTACGCTCGACAGTACAGGACAAATTATTTACGTAAGCCCGGTGCTGGAACAACTCCTGGGATATGCTCCCGATGAGGTAATCGGGACGTTCTTTGCGAAATTTGTCCATCCCGAGGACCTTGATGGCCTCATGGACAGTTTCAGGAAGACAATGCAGGGCGCACTTGAGCCTTACGAATTCCGTGTTCAGGACAGATGCAATCGGTACAGATATGTCAGAACCTTCAGCAGAATCGAGGTGGATGAACTGGGCCGGACGATGGGAATAACCGGGATTCTGTCAGATATCACGTTGCAGAAGCACAAGGATGATGCAAGACTGCAATCCGAGAGCAAAATGGCGGCAATTATCGAGTTTCTTCCGGATGCAACTTTTGTCATCGATCAGCAAGGCAAAGTAATCGCCTGGAACCGGGCCATGGAGGAGATGACCGGTGTCAATAAGAAGGATATGATCGGACAGGGCGATCACGCTTATGCCATCCCGTTTTATGGTGAACGGCGGCGTCAGTTGCTGGATCTATTGGATAAGGATGATAGGGAATTGGCATCAAACTATCATTATGTTCAACGGAAGGGCAGTACACTCTATGCAGAAATATTTGCGCCCGCATTGTTCGGAGGCCGGGGGGCGCATGTATGGGCCACGGGAGCGCCTCTTTTCGATGCCAAGGGCAATCGCCTGGGTTCCATAGAATCCATTCGCGACATCACCGAGATCAAAAGAGCAAAGGAAGAGTTGCAGGATTCCAAGGACTATCTGGAAAAGATAATCAATTCCATCGGCGACCCATTATTCGTCAAGGATCGGCAGCATCAATTCGTCCTGGCCAATGACGCCATGTGTGCGTTATCTGGCTGCAGCCGGGAGGAGCTGCTTGGAAAGCTGGACTACGATTTCTTTCCGTCTGACCAGGTGGCAGTATTCCTGGAAAAGGATGAGAAGGTCTTTGAAACCGGAAAAGAGAACGTCAACGAGGAAACGATTACAGATTCTCAGGGGAATAATCGCACAGCAATAACCAAGAAAACACTGTATACGGACAATTGCGGCAACCGATTTATTGTGGGCATCATCCGGGATATAACCGAGCGCAAGTGGGCTGAGGAGGAGCTGCAAAGGACCAACCAGCAACTCACGCAGTCTATTGTCAGGGCCAATGAATTGACGACGCTTGCCAGAGAGGCCAATGCTGCAAAGAGCGAATTTCTGGCCAACATGAGCCATGAGATCCGCACGCCTTTGAACGGTGTCATAGGCATGGCCGAATTGCTCCTGGACACGGAGCTGAATAGCGAGCAGCGGGAATATGTCGAGACAATAAACAGTAGCGGCGAAGCGCTCCTGGGATTGATCAATGATATTTTGGATTTCTCAAAGATTGAAGCCCGCAAGCTGGAGATGGTAATGCAGGACTTCAACCTGGAGGAAGTGCTGAAGTACACCACAGATCTCCTCTCCAGGAATGCTCAGGAGAAGGGACTGGAAGTAACCTGCCGGGTGCAGTCTACCGTGCCCATGATCCTGCGAGGTGACGCTGGCCGGCTACGCCAGATTCTGGCAAACCTTGGTGGCAATGCCGTGAAGTTCACCAACCGGGGGGAGGTCCAGATTCAGGTCAGCATCGAGAAGGAAGCGGAGACGAGCATTTTGCTTCGGTTTTCGGTAATCGATACCGGCATCGGCATCCCGGCGGATCGCCTGCCTGCTCTTTTTTCGCCTTTTACCCAGGCAGACGGCTCCACCACACGCAAATACGGCGGTACGGGACTGGGGCTTGCCATCTCCAAGCAACTGGCCCAGATGATGTACGGCGATATCGGAGCGGAGAGCGTTGAGGGAATAGGATCGACCTTCTGGTTTACGGCAAGATTTGAGAAGACTGCAAGCAGCTCACGGTCGATAGCCTCTCCGAGCCTTGCCGGCCTGAGTTCTGCCGGTGCCGTTGGCTCACTTCCGGGAAAGGTTCGCGTCCTTCTTGCAGAGGACAATCCCGTGAACCAGAGAGTGGCCCTGGCAATGCTGAGGAAGCTCGGCTGCCGGACGGATGTGGTGGCCAATGGCCGGGATGCAGTAAAGGCTCTGAAGAATTCCTCTTATGATCTGGTGCTGATGGACTGCCAGATGCCGGTGATGGACGGTTTCGAGGCTACCCAGGCCATTCGGGACAAAGAGGCGGATATGAAAAGCCAGGCCGTGCCCATCATTGCTCTCACTGCCTCTGCCATGCAGGCTGACCGGGAGAGGTGCCTGCAGGCGGGGATGAGCGATTTCATTGCCAAGCCCGTTCAGCCGAAAGAACTGGCCGAGGTGCTGGCCAGATGGCTGGCATTGTCCCGGAATGGTCCGGATGCGGGAAAGTGAGAAGTGCGACTGATATTAGAATAGCGAAGCTCCGGATATGTCAACAGACACGCCTCATTGCCGAATGGTGACTCCGAAAGCCAAGCAAATTACACAAATTTAAATAATATTATATAAAAAATTAAAAACATCGAACAGCTATTGCTTAGCTGCTGTTATTCTGTTATCTTCTTCAAAACAATTTCTTGATACTGCTCATAGATGGTGCAGGCAAGGCACAATTTGCCGATAAATTGCCTTTTTCGTCAACAGTTATTTCCACAGTTGCAGATTTATCACCCATGCTTACAGGACAGTTGACACTAACGCTGGGAAGAACATTGCCATCGCTATCAGTTGCTATTTTTATCATACCTCTATTAGAACCTTCATGAATAATTGGAATTTCGAATTGAACTTTTGACGTGACTTTGCCTTGCTTGTCATCAGTTACTTCAACCGTGCCAATTTTTTTCCCGCCATTCATCAATGGGCCGGTTATTTTAATCGCATCTTCCTGCATTTTATCCCTCTGAGATTACTAATGTTAATAGTTAAATCATATATAAATTTTACTTAAGCTAGTCAGACTGTCAGACGGACTCGTAGAGTCCTGAATGTTTTAGGACTCTGCATGAAAGTGTTGCAGAAAGAGGGTCGACTTCGATCCTCCAAACTGCGATAACAAAATTACCGGATTCCGCTATCGTGCAGCTATGACCGGGATGTCTTGTCTGCCTGACACAGGATTCTGTTGTCGCCATTTCGCTGACGCTGCTTGCCAGTGGTTGATGCTGGTGCCGATTTCTGCTACTTTCTAAGAGGCGTCTGGGGCAGAATTTTTTGGCCAAGACCATCTATGGACAGAGATGCGATGGCAGAATGGTCCACAAAGAATAGCTTTGTCCCATCCTCGATGGTTAGCCATTTCGATTCAACCTCTGAGATTTTGCCTGTGAATGCTTTTCCATCCAGGGTGTTAACCGTAATTGTTTTTCCAATGAGCAGATACTTGCTGACCAGGGCTTGCGTTTCCATATTTTTCTCCCTCCGAGTAATTGTAATAATAATGTGAAACACATATATCATGCTTTGCCAGAATCATTCTCTGCTAAAGTCATGCCTTTCCGTATCTCTCCGCAACCTTTTTCGGCAGAGGAACCACTTGCCCCTAGGAATGAAGCAGGCCTTCTCCGCCTCTTTGCTCCAACGCTATATGCATATAGCACCGTGTTCTTTATTATTTTTAAAACTTACAATCACAGTCTATGCAGCCTACTGGACGAATATTCATGGAGATGACCCGATATGACAATCTTTCTCGAGCAGATCAATTCCAGGGCCTTCCTGCCCCTGCCCTTGAGAAGGCAGTTGCAGAGGATGCCAGTTTCATTTCGCTGCCACAGCCCGCGGAAATTTCGACTCCACCTATAGGACTTCGTTCTGCCATTGAATTACGGAGATCAATCAGGAAGTATTCCGTTGATCCTCTTACCCTGCAGGAACTCGCTTATCTTCTCTGGTGTACACAGGGGATTGTACAACAGCACGAACCGTATGCTACTTTTCGTAATGTTCCGTCCGCAGGAGGCCGTCATGCCTTTGAAACCTACTTGCTGGTTAATCGAGTTAGCGGCCTTGATCCGGGCATCTATCGTTATTTGGCATTCTCTCATCGTATGATGCCAGTCGAGATTGGACCCGGTGCGGCAGATAAGGTCATGGGAGCCTGTCTCGGTCAGGCTATGGTAAAAGACTCGGCTGTAGCCTTCATCTGGTCCTGTGTCATCTATCGCATGGCATGGAGGTACAGCGAACGGGCCTACAGGTTAGTTCACCTCGATGCCGGCCACGTATGCCAGAACCTCTATCTAGCGGCTGAACAGATCAATTGCGGCGCCTGTGCTATTGGTGCCTTCGATGACGAGCTTATGGCCAGATTGCTTGGGATAAATGGTGTAGATGAGTTCGTCATCTACTGTGCAACAGTTGGAAGGAAGATGTAGGAGAATTCGCACAGGATTTCAGCCCATCATCTTCTTGATATCCTCATCCGGCGTGCTGATCAGCTTGACATCATATTTGTCAACCAGTATCTTGAGCATATCCTCATTGATCCAGCCGGGCAGTATCGGACCCAGGTAAATTCCCTTGATTCCCAGGGCGAGCAGAGACCAGAGAATGGCCACAGCCTTCTGCTCCATCCAGCTTATTACCAGAGTTAGAGGCAGCTCATTTATACCGACGCCGAACAGGCCCGCGAGAGCGGTCGCCACATCCAGGGCCACGACGGCATCGTTGCACTGGCCGAGATCGATGAGCCTGGGAATTCCCTCGATCTCCCCCAGGTCCAGGTCGTTGAAGCGGAACTTGCCGCAGGCCAGGGTTAGGACCACGGTATCCTTGGGCAGCTTCTGCACGAACTCCCGGTAGTAGTCCGACCTTTTCAGAGGCGCATCACAGCCGCCCACCAGGAAGAATCTCCTGATCTTTCCCGCCTCGACCAGCTGCTTGATCTTCGGGGCGAGGCCCAGCAGCACAGAGGCGGAAAAGCCCGTGGTGAGCATGTGCTCGCCGGGGGCATCAGGAAGCTCGGGCAGGTAACGGGCCTTGGTTATCACCTCAGAGTAGTCGTAGCCGTCGATGTGCTTTACCCCGGGCAGGTGAACCGGCCCGCAGGTGAACATGCGATCCCTGTAC
>JAQVZT010000072.1 GCA_028708055.1 Methanothrix sp. | reverse complement strand
GCCTCAATACCCGCCCGGCCCACGATGCAGGCTCCTGTGGGAAAATCAGGCCCCGGCATGATGTGCATCAGATCAGAGAGTGGCGACTGGGGCTCGTCGATCAGGAGGATAATCGCCCTGCACAGCTCAGTCAGGTTATGGGGCGGAATGTTAGTCGCCATGCCCACCGCTATGCCGGTCGATCCGTTGAGCAGAAGGGCAGGCAGCTTTGCCGGAAGCACCACTGGCTCCTTCAGGGATCCGTCGTAATTGGGAACGAAATCAACGGTGTTCTTCTCGATGTCCGCCAGCAGCTCCCCGGCGATCTTGGAGAGGCGAACCTCGGTGTAACGCATGGCAGCAGCCGGGTCACCATCTATGGAACCGAAGTTTCCCTGGCCGTCGATGAGGGGATACCGCATGGAAAATGGCTGGGCCATGCGCACGATGGTCTCATATATAGCCGCGTCTCCGTGGGGATGGTATTTACCCATGACATCTCCCACCACGCGAGCGGACTTCTTGTAAGGCTGGTCGTGGGTCATGCCCTGCTCATTCATGGCATGCAGTATGCGCCGGTGAACCGGCTTGAGGCCGTCGCGTACGTCGGGCAGGGCCCGACTCACGATCACGCTCATAGCATAATCAATGTAGGAGGATTTCATCTCCTCAGTGATGTTAACCAAAACTTCTGTCAAGGCCACCTCAAACATCAAGATTCTTTACGTATTTGGCATGCGTCTCTATGAACTCCCGCCTGGGCTCCACCTGGTCGCCCATGAGGATGGTGAAGATGCGGTCTGCCTCCACAGCATCTTCCAGTGTCACCTTCAGCATAGTCCTCTTTTCGGGATCCATTGTGGTATCCCAGAGCTGCTCGGAATTCATCTCACCCAGGCCCTTGTATCTCTGAATGGCTGGCTTGGCCAGGCCCTTTACCAGTTTGTTGAGCTGATCATCCGAGTAGGCATAGCTGACCGCCTTTCCCTTTTTGACCTGGTAGAGGGGAGGCTGGGCGATAAAGACATACCCGGCATCTATGAGCGGCTTCATATATCGATAGATGAATGTCAGCAACAGGGTGCGAATGTGAGAGCCGTCCACATCGGCATCGGTCATTATTACTATCTTGTGGTATCGGGCTTTAGAGATATCGAAATCATCGCCGATGCCCGTGCCGAAAGCCACAATCATATTGCGAATCTCGGCGTTCTTGAGGATCTTGTCCAGCCTCGCACGCTCCACATTGAGGATCTTGCCGCGCAGGGGGAGAATGGCCTGAAAATGGCGGTTTCTGCCCTGTTTAGCGCTATTGTGAACGAATACGCCGCTAGCCAGCGCGAAATTATGGGTATGCGGCACTTCGATATCGTACACATCCATGCGATCATCGACAAGTTCGATTGAGATAATGCGATGGTTGTATTTTCGAATCGCTTCAGCAGCGTTATCCTTTGTGATACCCGGTTGCGCTGTGTTTGAAAGCTTGCGGTAAAGCGGCATCAAAGAATCGTCTACCGTCAGTTTGCTCGCAACTTGATAGCTACCATCGCGCAGCATGAAGCGGTGATCCGGTGTGCAGGTAATCGCATCGCCATTATCCAAAGTGATGCGGACGACGGGCACGTTCTGATTAGTGATACGGGCATTCTGCACGCGCTCCAGGCCTATGGTGCCATCCTTGCGAATGGTATAGCAAAAGTGCTCCTTGCCCTCCGCTTGCTCGACCACCAAATCTTCGAAGCTCAGGTTACGACCGTCTGCAAGCGCCACTTTGGTGTCTCCAGAAAAACACCCGCCTGCCGATTCGCCCTCCACAATATAAATCTCGCACTTGGAGGGGTCGTTATTGGAGCAGTCGGCCAATTTTCCAGGCAGCCCTCCTGAGCCCAGGGCATTCTTGCGCCTCGTCAGCTCCTTGGCTTTCCTTGCCGCCTCACGGGCGCGCAGGGCATCGCCTGCTTTCTCCACAATGGTCGTCGCCACGGTGGGATTTTCCTCAAAGAACTCGGCCAGGCCCTCAGAGACCATGGATTCGACTATTCCCCGCACGGAGCTGTTTCCTAGCCGGGTCTTGGTCTGGCCCTCAAACTGGGGATCGGGAAGCTTTACGCTGATGACCGCCACCAGACCCTCGCGCAGGTCGTCTCCACCCAACTTGACCTCGCCTTTGAAGAGCTTATTGTCCCGGGCGTACTCATTGACCGTTTTGGTGAGTGCAGAGCGAAATCCCATGAGATGGGTTCCACCCTCACGTGTGTTGATGTTATTGGCATAGGAGAAGATGCTCTCGCTGTAGGAGTTGTTGTATTGCAGGGCGACTTCAACGGAAGTTGCATCCTTGCTGCGCGAGAAGAAGATGGGTGGTTTATGCAGAGCTTCTTTGTTGGTATTGAGAAACTCCACGAAGGAGCTTATGCCCCCTTCATAGCAGAAGTCATTCTCCTTGTCGGTCCTTTCGTCTTTAATAGTGATCCGCAGACCGCGGTTGAGAAAAGCCAGCTCCCTCAGCCGGGAGGAGAGGGTATCAAAGTTGAATTCGGTCTCCTCGAAGATGGTCCCATCGGGCTTGAAGCTGACTGTGGTGCCGGTGTGTTCGGAGTGCCCCCGGACCTTTACATCCGAGGCCACATTGCCGTGCTCATATCGCTGCCAGTAGACACGACCGTTCCTGGAGACCTCTACCTCCATCCACTCGGAAAGAGCATTGACCACGGATACACCCACGCCATGAAGCCCCCCTGAAACGCTATAGGACTCGTGGTCGAACTTGCCGCCCGCATGCAGGACGGTCATGACGATCTCCAGCGCCGGACGGTTGAACTGAGGATGATTGTCCACAGGAATTCCGCGACCATCGTCAGCAACAGAGACGCTGCCGTCTGGGTGGATTATCACATTTATCTCTTTGGCGTAGCCTCCCAGAGCCTCATCCACGCTGTTGTCCACGACCTCGTAGACCAGATGGTGCAGCCCCAGGACGTCTGTGCTGCCTATGTACATTGAAGGTCTTCGCCTGACTGCCTCAAGGCCTTCAAGAACCTGAATTTGGCTCGCATCGTAGCTCGTTGCTTTGCTCAAAACTGATTAAGCCTCCTGAATAATTAGGACTGTAACTAAATAGCCTGAGACGATATAAGCTTTTCCCCAAAATATATCTTAAAATTTATCTAAACATTAATTGCAATGCCCCATACGGAATGGTTGGGTAGGATCCGGGGATTGACTCGTCCTCCCGTCGAGGAGTCACCTGCCAGTTCAAAACTGAAACCCTTTAAAAAATAATAGACAAGTAGTTCCGCGAGATTAAAAGGCAAATCAAGCCAAGGTCCGGATTCGAACCGGAGTGGTAATGCTCTGCAGGCATTTGCGTAGCCGCTCCGCCACCTTGGCAACCGTGTTGGCGTCCGGTAACATTGTCGATCTGATTTAAACCTTTATCGGTTGAGGGCATCTTTTGTGCGGCAATCCGGGAAGAAGACTCAATGCCTGTAACATCAGAAATGTTATATTGTTGCTGCTGCAATTCATTTAGAAAAATGGCGGTTATTCTTGGTCGATCAGATCGGACTGCTGGGATTAATATGCAAAAGAAATGCTCCCCCTTACCTGGTTTCTTAGATCCAAAGACTCGAATCGTCGATCTCGCAGGTAAGATGGTTCCGCCAGGATTTAATGAGCACCATGCCCATCCGAGCAGTGAGGCATTTTTCCCGGCGAAAGCGAGCCATTTGGTGCTATAAACGGTGAGGGTTATCTGAAACTTTATCAGGAATGAGAATAGCTGCCCAAGGAATATTTTATATGGTTAGCCCGCCTTTCCCGTGCCTGAATTATTATGGTCCTGGAAAACTTAGGCGGATCGCTGCGCAATGCTCTGAAGAAGATTGCGTCGGCGAATAGGATAGACAAGGCCCTGGTAGATGATGCCGTGCGGGAGATTCAGCGGGCGCTCTTGCAGGCGGATGTGAATGTCAAGCTGGTGATGGCCCTCTCCACCACCATCAAAGAGAGAGCCCTCAACGAAAAACCAGCTCCCGGCATGAACCCGCGCGAGCACGTCATCAACATCGTCTACCAGGAGCTCATCAACCTGGTAGGCCGGGGCAGCGAAATCCCCCTGAAAAAACAGAACATCATGCTTGTGGGGCTGCAAGGTTCGGGAAAGACCACCACCGCGGCAAAGCTTGCCACCTTCTTCCAGAGAAAGGGACTGCGAACGGCGGTCATATGTGCCGATACCTTCCGCGCCGGTGCCTATGACCAGCTGAAGGCGCTCTGTGAGAAGCAGGGAATCTTCTTTTACGGCGATAAGGGCAATCCGGATGCGCCGGCTGTTGCGAGGGCGGGGCTGGAGGCCGCAAAAAGGTACGATGTTCGCATCGTCGATACGGCAGGCAGACATGCTCTGGAGGGCGACCTGATCCAGGAGATGAAGGACATTCACGCCGTGGTCAATGCCGAGCAAAAGCTGCTGGTGATGGATGCCGCTCTGGGCCAGCAGGCTTCCGAGCAGGCGCGGGCCTTTAACGAAGCTGTGCAGATCACGGGCGTCATCATCACTAAGCTGGACGGCACCGCCAAGGGCGGCGGGGCTCTTTCCGCTGTGGCAGAGACCAGGACATCTGTGGCCTTCATCGGCACGGGCGAGACGCCCACGGACCTCGAAAAGTTCGAAGCGGACCGATTCATCTCCCGGATGCTGGGAATGGGCGACATAAAGACGCTCATCGAGAGGGCCCAGGAGGTGCAGACCGACACCCAGGTGGATGTCGAGTCGCTGATGCGGGGCAAATTCACCCTGAAGGACATGTACCACCAGATGGAGGCCATGAACAAGCTGGGACCACTGAAGCAGATCATGCAGATGCTGCCCATGGGCGGCCTGGGGCTGGACATCTCCGACAAAGAGTATCAGATGACCAAAGACCGCCTGGACAAGTACCGGGTGATCATGGACTCCATGACCGCCAAGGAGCTGGAGGACCCAAAGATAATAACCGCTTCCCGCATCAAGCGCATATCCCTGGGCAGCGGCGCCACCCCGGATTTGGTCAGGGAGCTTCTCAAGTCCCATCAGGCCATGCAAAAGGCAATCAAAGGCATGAGGGGCGGGGCGGGCAAGATGAATATGAAGCGGCTCATGAAGAGATTTGCCCCAGGGTCCAAGCCGGGAGAAGCTTAGAGGGCGCCGCAGGAGCAGGCGCTCAGCTTTCCCACCGACCTTCTACAGTTTCATTTAGCAGACTGCCATCAGGCAATGCCAGGCGGCAGTCTCCCATAACAGTGCTGCCTTCGGCTGCCAGATCGAATTTGTAGATCTCTCCGCCCGGAGCAGTCATCTCAAGAGAGAGCTTTCCGGCTATTATCTGCCCCACCGCCTGCACCGGACCGGTGACGCTACCGGACGTTAGATTTCCCTTGCCGGTGACTCGACCATCATCCTGGGCGAGAAGCAGGGAGATGCTGCTATTGTCTGAGAGGTTCAGATAGATCCGGCTGGCATTCGCTTCTTTTACATCGGAGACTGCTGCCGTCTTGTGGGGATAATCATTGCTGAGAAACTGATCATAGCCACTCATACCAGGGTCCATGGCGGGGTCGCTAAGAAAGTCGTAGGATGCTCCGCCCAATGAACAGCATTTGGCCGCTGCCGGTGAGCCGGCAGCAAGCAATGCCATCAATAATGCAATAAAGCATCTCGTTTTTTATCCCTCAGTTTATTGATTGTTGACACTCTGCGCCGCCTTTCCCACCCATGCCCCAGAAGTGGCACTGGGACTTACACTCTTGCCGAGAGCCGTCGCCTGGCTCTTAGGGGAGGCAAAAGCGATGCGACCGGTTATCGTCCCCGATTTGCTGGATTGCCCACGGGAGAGCAACTCATATTCTCCGGCAAGAGACTCGCCTGATACTGAGAGCTTGAGCCGGAAGGCTTGAACGTCATCGATTACAGAGACGAATATGGTCGGTCTGTCCCCTGCCACCGATCCAGCAGCTGTCACAGCCTGGCCGGAGGACATCTGTCCTGCTCCGAAGATGAGATCACCCTGCTGATATATCTGCAAATCCAAATGCTTGATACCGCCATCCTTCAGATCAAGAGACCAGCTGCCGGTGAGATTTGCCTGTGACGATCCTGAGCCCACACTGGCGGCTGAAATCGGTCCCTTGCCAACGGTCAAAGCGGGAATTATCCCCGTGCCGGTGCTCACCGTGCCCATGTAGCCCTGGCCCAGAGCACTGGCAACGAGGCTCATGAATAGCAGTAGGATGACAGCGGAGTTCTTTACCATAGGTGAATCCCATCGAGACTCATTTGATATAAATATCATGCCTTCATAGTGCTATGAACACAAGTCCCGTGATTAACGCCATTGAACTGGAGAGATAAACATGAAGCCATTTGCATTATTTGTAGCGGCCATACTTCTCCTGGCCGGCCTTTCTTTGCCCGCTGTGGCCCTGGAATCAAAGTTCTTCACAATCGCGCAGAAGACCATTTCTCTGGACATGGGTCCCAGTTTCGAGATTACGAAAGGGGAATTCAACACCAGCAATGATGGAATGGTCCAGCAGGAGTTCCTGATCAATGACACTGCCATGCCCGGAGCGGCATTCATCTCCGTCATGAGCGTTTATGATGATATCATGAGCAGAATGAGCGGCGACGCCCTCTCCGAGCTTTTGCTGATGGGAGGAATCTCCGGGGTCGAGGAGAGGGGCGACAGAGAGATAGGCAATTGGACGGCTGTAGACCATCTGGGAAAGAACGTGACCGTTCATACCATGAGCACCATGGATGCACGCATTGAGGAGCTGGGCGGCAGATACGATATGGCAGTCTGGAACCTGGGCGACACCACTTATGCGGTATTGGTATCGCTGCTCGATCAGAATAATACCACCCAAATCATCAAGACACTGGCCGTCAGTTAGGCCGGACCATCCTATTCTACTATTATTTTTTATCATTTTCCATCTTTTGAATGTTTTCGCCCTGATACATTCCGGAATAGACCTTCTCTGCCTCTTTTCCCAGACGCAGGAATACCAGTTGCATGAGGCGGGCGTTCTTCCTGAGCCTGAGGCCGTGGGGATTGAAGACCACCAGCAGACTCTGGCTGCGTCCCCGGTAGCCAGGATCCCAGAGGGCCGTCTGCAAGCTGGCACCGCAGCGCAGGAGAGTGGATCGGGAGCGGGCCAGGGCGGCAACGTCCTGGGGGATGCTGACGATCTCATTGAAGGTCACCAGGTAAGAGCCGGCGTCAAGACTTATCCATCCGGATGAATCAAAATCCATAGGCTCGGTCCTGGGCAGAACTCGCTCGTTGTTGTCAAAAGCCACTGCACCGGAACTGGCGAATCGCTCGATCTTTTGCAGCGTCAGTTCCATGCCGCACATCTGGGTCTGCGTCTTTGGGTCAATCATGGACTCCACCAGGCCTTGCGCCTCGCCGCCGGTAAGAATGGTCATATTAAACACACCTGCAAAGCTCTATTAACCATCAAAGATAACTCACTTGCGGGTGCTAAACCTTGTTCGAACTGCTATTCCTGCCCCTGACAGTCGTCATCCTGCTGCTCATCCTGGTCGCGCCTCTCATCATCGTTTACCTGTTTCTGCGCATCTCCGAGACCGCCTTTGAGATCGTTGGATTCTCCCACTGGCATGCCACCCTGGCGGTCTTCGGCTCGATCCTGGGAAGCCTTGTTGACATTCAGCTCATCGAGAATCCTATATCGTCCTATCCAGAGTGGTACATCTCTTTGCTGAGCCTGACTGGAATTGATGTCCCTACCACATTTCATCCCCTGTACCTGGCGGTCAATCTGGGCGGCTGCATCATTCCTTTGATCATCTCCCTGCATCTCTTATTGCGCGGCCAGGTCAGCCTCAAGAAGTCCCTGCTGGGAATGGCAGTGGTGGCCGCCATCACCTACTGGGCCGCCCAGGCGGTTGCCGGCGAGGGCATCGTCCTGCCGGTCTGGCTCTCGCCTCTTCTGGCCGCAGCCATGGGCCTACTCCTGGCGAGCGGCTTTCGACGCGCTCCGCCTCTGGCTTACATCAGCGGCACCCTGGGGACGCTGATCGGAGCCGATCTGCTCAGCCTGATGACGCCGGGAATACTGCCCGCCCTCTCCCCGCTGGAGCTGCACCAGGCCAAACCCCTGACCCTCTCCATCGGTGGTGCGGGGGTATTCGACGGCATCTTCCTGACGGGAATCATTGCCGTTCTCTTTGCAGCCGGGATCGTCTGCCTCCTGGGAGGAAAATGCAGGGAAAAAAGATGAGGATATGAGATGAATTACCGACCTGTACCAGTGAAATGCATTGTGTTATGCATAGTGCTGGCTATCTCCATGATAGTAATAGCGGGCGCTGCCAATTATATGTACGAGAAGGCATCCGTCCAGGGAACAGGATATAAAAACCTCGAGAGGATCGTCTCCACTCAGAATGGGTTTAACGGTTCCAAGCTTGCAGAAAAGCAGTCCGGCAGCGGCAACATTATCACCGACAGGACCGAGCTGGAGGCGGAGAGGCAGATTGGCAGCAGATGCGGTGGGGCTTACGCAGCGGTGGTCGCCATCTGGAAGGATTCGGATGAGCCTGACTGGCCGAAGGAGATCGGAGACGGCTATGGAGATTTTGGTCCATGGGGACAACCCATCTACTGGGATTACTTCCTGCCATACCATATCAAGTTCAAGTACAGACAATGGCCGACCGGCTTCGGTCCCATGGACTATATCAACTACACCACAGAGCAGGAGCAAGAGTACATGCCCGTCTCCTATCAGACCGGGACATACGACCAGAAATGGACCGATAAGCTCTGCGTGCAGAATTACAGGATCGGCGCGGCATTTACCGAGATGTACACCCATGCTGAGCATCTGCAAAGAAGCTCTGAGATAAAGACCAGAGGCTATTCAACCAACAATACATCGATATATTTCAAAGCAAAATCAGCCAACGAAATGCACTCTTGGGGCGTCAGGTATCCGCCTGTACCCTGCTGCACCGGAGTTCTTGAAGCCAACCTCAACAGCAACGTGATCGGCGTGGCCCACATAGGCTGGATCTCACGGGACCCTCTCGCCGACGATCAGCTCAAGGGCCGTCATGCTGAATATGGCCGATCGATTGAGGACCTGGCGGGCGTATTTTCCATCGAGAAGTTCATCCAGCTCTGGGGCAACTCCACCTGCGGCGCGATCAGCGTCAACTGGCTGCCCTGCACATGATTGGCATGCACAGAGAGTTCTAAAAGAGAGGAGGGGATGAGACGCCATCCCCTTATGCCCGATTATGGGTCGGAAAGATACTGGAGCAAAAATGGCGTTCCAGGATAATTGTTATCGATTGTACCGAGAGAGAAGTCCTTGCCGAAATGATATTGAGACCCATATTTGGGAATGACGATACCATTCCTGTGATTCATTATATGGACGCCTACCGGACGGTAATCAAGCACCAACGGATAGCTCGGCGCTCCGCGAGACAGAGAGATGGCCGGAATGCTGGGCACCATGCAGACGGATGTTTCGCGAATGCTCGCTTGAGGCGGCATGCAGATTTGAGGCTCCGCGGGTTTTGGGGATGGCTTTGGGGTAACTCCGTTCACATCTATTGCCACTGTGTTGCTCTCCTGGCCATTGAGCAGATAGTGTAGCACGTGCCTGCCAGGTACATTTGCCAGGAAGGGCAGACGATCTTTGCACAGGAAATAATGGGAGTATTCATGGACGCTTCCATCGGGCAGCTGGTCATATAGCACCCCTTCGCCTTCTTTTGGCGTCAGGACGATAAGATAAGCAGTCGAGCCACCGTCAACTTCCAGATGCTTGGTCCAGCCGCCGCATGTCCCCTCAATGCTCAGGACGTTTGAGGCTGCCTGAACTGCAGAGCAGGACAGCAGCAGAATGACGATTAATATTACTATTTTTATCTTCATTGCATATCCCTCAGACCATTATTCTTGATCTCAGCAATTGATTATAGATGTAGCTCATACTATTTTAAAAATTGTGGTACAAGTATCTCTCTGCAAGTATCTCTGTGCAAGTATCTCTGCGCTTCCGGCAAGAATTCATCACTTCCATCCGACTGCGCTGCTCCGGTAGCAGGTGCTCCGCCCGATGACAGCCGGCGGGGCCCCTCTTTTGGCATCCATCGCCAGATTGCGCAGGCCCCGATCGCCAATGATCCGGTCAGATAGAATTTTATAGAAAAACAGGCATAGATCTGCCAGAACAGAACTGTGCAGCCCTTTTCATTGGGGCAGCACTGCAAAAGGAGATTGGTGGGAATGAATCGAAGTTTGATATCGGCGGTCCTCATCATATCATTGATGGGATGTGTGGCAGCAATAGATTTTGAGAATGGCATAGAGATGCGCCCGGGAGAAAGAGCAGCAGAACGGTTATTTGAAAAAGGCATCGGCCAGCAATGGACAGGAGGCAATCCACCCGCTTCAAACTGGGGCACGGGTTTTGATCCATTTACCTATTACAGCTATCAGGGGAAGACCTACCATAGATTCCTTAACTGGGATTACCTCTATCCGGGCAGCTACTGGTACACGCCCTACTATGGCTACTATCCGTACACATACCACTATTACAGGTATCCTTACACGTACTACAGCGGCTACTGGTGGTCTTGATCGAATATGCGATGATGGGCGGGCCGGG
>JAQVZT010000465.1 GCA_028708055.1 Methanothrix sp. | reverse complement strand
ACCAGTTGCTCTTCTACGACTGCGCCCTGCAGGAACTTTATGGCCACCTGCGGATAGAGAGCATAGGTGAGGTAATCCTCCTCCTGTTTGGCCAGCTTCAGGGCATCGACTGCTTTCCTGGCATTTTCGTACTCCGGCTTCAGGAGATCAGCGGGACGCACGGTAATGGGCTCCTCATCGCAGAGCACCTTGAGCCTCACCTTGGGGTCGATCATAGCCGGAGACTTTCCGTAGAGGCCCTTGACATAGTCCTTGACCTCTTTGGGAACCATCTTGTACCGGTCGCCGGTGATCACATTGAGAACAGCCTGGGTGCCTACTATTTGGCTGGTGGGTGTGACCAGAGGCGGATAGCCCAGATCCTTTCGAACCCGCGGTATCTCTGCCAGAACATCCTCCCACTTGTCCATTGCCTTCTGCTCGATGAGCTGGGAGACAAGATTGGAGAGCATTCCGCCCGGAACCTGATAGATCAGGACATTGGTATCCACCCGCGCCGTGATCGGGTTGAAGACCGGAGCATAGATCTCCACAATCTTCTCGAAGTACCTCTTGATCTCAGTGAGCAGCTCCAGATCCAGGCCCGTGTCGTAGGACGTCCCCTGAAGCGATGCCACCAGGCTTTCCGTGGCTGGCTGAGAGCTTCCGCCGGACAACGGGGAGATGGCAGTATCCAGGATGTCGACTCCCGCCTGGCAGGCATGGAAGTAGCTCATCTGAGCCATGCCGCTGGTGCAGTGCGTATGGAGGTTCACCGGCAGGTTGACCTCCTTTTTAAGAGCTGCAATCAGATCGTGGGCATTCTTGGGAGTTATCAGTCCGGCCATATCCTTGATGCAGATCGAGTCGCATCCCAATTCCGCCAGCTGGACGGCAAACTTCGCGAAGGTCTCGTTGCTATGAACGGGGCTGAGAGTATAGCTAATGCCGCCCTGAACATGCTTTTCCATCTTTTTTGCCGCTTTGATAGACCGCTCCATGTTGCGAATATCGTTTACGGCATCGAAGATCCTGAAGATATCGACGCCATTGGTGGCCGCCTTTTCCACAAACTTGTCCACTACATCGTCAGCATAATGCCTGTATCCGACCAGATTCTGCCCGCGAAGCAGCATCTGCATCGGAGTATTCGGCATGGCCTTCTTGAGTGCCCTGAGCCTCTCCCAGGGATCTTCGTTCAGATACCGAATGCAGCTATCGAACGTAGCTCCGCCCCACGTTTCCAATGAGAAGAATCCAACCTGGTCCATCTTCTCTGCAATGGGAAGCATGTCCCTGGTCCTCATCCTGGTGGCCAGAAGAGACTGGTGAGCATCCCTAAAAACCGTGTCTGTAAGCTTAACCCTGCCCATGAAGATCTTCTCCTATACGGTCGCTCCTATTTATAACCCCATCGCCTTTGCCTTTCAATTCTGGACCAGAACCACAGATAAGTTATATAAGGCTACTGGCAAGCAGAAGAGCTGCAGAAGCTCGCTTATTTTTGCTGCACGACCATCAGATCAGATTATGGTTCTGGCAATAGTGCTTATGAATTGCTGCCGATGTGATTTAAAAGGACTGCAATAATGTGTGTGTGTTTTTTATTGCTGTGGGATATTCATTATTTTAAATCCATAATTTTCGGAAATATCTGCTTTGTTGGATCAAATAGGGCCTATCGATATCATTCTGTACATATGTGTCCATCAAAAGCGTCTATTAATACTATGATATAACACTTGCCAAGATTGAGAATCTATGAGACTTAGAGTTGTCAGCGCCAGAAATGAGATTGCAAACCTCAATCCTAATGAAAAGACCATTCATCTGGCTTTTCGGGCCAGCAATGTAGATTTTATTAATCTGATGCAGAGATGCCCCAGATTGAGAATGATCCAGGTTCCGCCATCCTATCGCAAGACCATGTCCAATGCAATCGAGGTATTCCTGGATATGCAGGGAATTGTGCTCCTGGAAGGAGATGTTTGGGGCCACAGAAAGGATCTCGACGAATACTTCACCATAGAAAATTCCACTATGGAAGAGATTCGCACCCTGGCCGCCAGTGGTTTGGGCATGGATGAAATCGCGAGCCAGGTTCAAAAAAAGGCCAGGATCGGCTCTGAGCTGATCAAGTACATCGCCCAGAGCAAGATAATTGCTTAAGCGCTGCAGTCTCAGTTCGATTTATGATCAAGAAAATAATGGTTGCTGTAGATGGATCGGACGCAAGCCGGAAAGCGGCAATGGTTGCCGTAGACATCGCCCGCAAGGCTACGGGCAGCATCACTGCCGTTTATGTCATGGAGACAGAGCGACTCTCACGCCTGCCGGGCATTGCGACCCTGCCGGAGCTGAGGGAGAAAATAATGGCCCTAATGCAAGAAGAAGGACAGCATGCGACGCAGTTCGTTGAAGATCAGGCAAGAAAGGCATCTGTTCCCTGCCAGAAGATCCTGGCGCGGGGCAGAGCCAGCGAGGAGCTGATCAGGATCTCCCAGCAGCAGGAAATCGATCTTCTCGTCATGGGAAGCATGGGCCGCACGGGCATGGAAAAGATCCTACTGGGAGATGTTGCTGAAAAAGTGGTCCACCAGTCC
>JAQVZT010000071.1 GCA_028708055.1 Methanothrix sp. | reverse complement strand
TTCTCACCAGCGGAAAAGCCCATAAGAAGCTCATGGAGATCATCGAAGCCCAGGGCGGCAATCCTCAGGTCAAGAGCGAGGAGATTGCCGTAGGAGAGAATTGCCAGGATATCCTTGCTCCAGCGGGAGGCTACATAGTGGCCTTCTACAACAAGCGTCTGGTGGAGCTGGCTCGTATGGCCGGCGCGCCTGCGGACAAGAAAGCAGGAGTGATCATCCACAGAAAGATGGGCGAGAGAGTAAAGAAGGGTGAGCCTTTGATCACCATCTGCTCCTCATCTGACTGGCAGCTGGAGAGCGCCGTAAAGGATGCCAACCGGCAGATGCCAATCGTTGTCGAGGGAATGCTGCTGGAGAGATACCCCAGGATCACTGAGCTATAAAAAAAAGCATTAGAGAGCAAAATGGAAGGCAAAAAAATGCTGGTCGCAATCACCTATCATGAGGATTTCGGAAAAAAGGGGTTCAGCGTCCTCAAGGAGCGAATCAGGCCGTCATTTGAAAAGCTCATGCAGTCCGGTCTGGTGGACGGCAAAGAGGTGCAGGTTTTCAAGGCAAAGCCTGCCCCGCTGGAGCTGGTGGCGCAGGCTCATACTGCAGCCCATATGGCCAATATGGAGAGCGACCCATACCGAGAGGTGGCAATTCTCTCCGCAGGCAGCGTTATGATGGCTGCGGAGATGGTGGCCACCGGCCAGGCCTGCCGGGCCTTTGCCTACACCGGGACTGCCGGACACCATGCTTCCCGGGGAAGCTGCTGGGGATTCTGCTACTTTAATGATGTGGCCATCGCCATCCTGCGGCTGCGGCAGATGGGCCTTCAGCGCTTTCTTATCGTTGATGTTGATCCTCATTTTGGGGACGGCACCCGCGACTTTTTTAAAGACGATGCAGACGTGTTTCATATCAACCTGCACAGCGGCGCAGATGAGGAGCACGATCCTCTGAAGAACAACTACGACATCGGTATTACCTTCGGCGGAAAGGATGATCGTTTCCTCTCCGCCTTGAAGAGCGCCCTGGAGCTGGCCAAGGATTTCGATTTTCAGCTGGCCTTTGTCATCTTCGGCCACGACTCTCACAAGGATGATTACGGCGGCTTTGATCTCACCTTTGAAGCCTATCCCAGGATGACGCAATTGATAATGGATGCAGTGGGTGACAGGGGACTGGTCTTTGTGCTCAGCGGCGGCTCGTGCGTGCACGTTGCAGAGAGGGCCATTCCTGATGTCATCTCTGTGCTGGCGGGAAGGTGGCCCTCTTGAGGATGGCCTCCAACTGCTACCCATGCATTCTGGACCGGGCCAAGTTCGAGTGCGATCTCGTCTTTTCCAGCGAGAACGAGAAGAAAGCGGCAATGGAGGAGCTGCTGGACTACATGGCCGGCCACAAACGAGGAGTATCAGCACTGGTCGGGACGGAGAGGGAGAACATCATTAAGAAGCGAAGCGGAAATCCCGATCCTTACCGGAAACTGAAAGAAGAGAGCAACCGCGTAGCAAAAGATCTGCTACCTATTGCGGAGGATTTCTACGAAAAGGCAAACGACAAGGTTGAAGCCCTGATTCGCATTGCTGCTGCCGCCAATTCCATGGAGTTCGGGGTCAAGGGCCACGATTTCGATAACAGCACTTTTTCCGGAGTATTTCGTGATACGCTCTCCGAGAAGCTGCATGGCGATATTGGCGAATTGAAGAGGCGTCTGGGCAGCTTCAGCAAGATCTTTTATCTCACCGACAACTGCGGCGAAGCGGTATTCGATCTCTTTGTGATCGATAAGCTGGAAAAGATGGGAAAGCAGGTGGTAGTGGGATCTAAATCTGTGCCGGTTCTCAATGATGTCACCAGGGAGGAACTGTCCGCCATGGCAAAGATGGGTGATATGGATATCAAGGTCATTGCAACCGGAAATGTAGTGGGAACATCCCTGGATCACATCGAGCCCGAGGCCCGCGATCTGCTATTTGATCCCGCCTGGCTGATACTCTCCAAAGGCATGGGCAACTTTGAAACCATCTCCGAGTACGAGGAGCTGTTGAAAGGCCGGCTGACATACATCATGAGAGCCAAGTGCGAGCCGGTGGCAAATGTCATTGGTGTTCCCAAAGGGACTCTGGTGGCAAAGTCGATTTAAAATGAATCTGACAGAACCCGATCAGAATCCAGGTAGAATCCATGCGGATGCTTTTTTCTACCCATCATCTTTTTAGGCTCTATTATTTATATTATCTTTTTTATATGTAGTTCATATCCACTTCTTCCGCTTCTGCCACTTCCTCCTCCTCGATGACCGGCTCCAGAAGCGATATGTCAATGTCGAGGTGAAGAAGCTCATTTATTGCGCCGAGCAGATTGCTTGCCGCCCGGATATCCACTGGATCGGACCCAGAGCTGGCCCCCAGAAGGCAATAGCCGCGCAGGTCGTACAGAGGAGCCATCCCAGCCAGAAGGCCGTTCAATCCTCCGATGGCACCGCCCCGCAGCAAGGGGATCTTCTCTTTGCTCAGGGCCGCCGCGCCATCTGCATCTGTTGCCGCGCCCAGTACAGTCTCATTCGTCTCCCCCACATAGGCTGCCAGGGTGATGACATCCGTGACGCCCTGTTTTTTTATAGCCTGAAGGATACTTCCCGCCAGCTCATGCATGCCCAACACATCAAGAGGCTGAGCATCGCCGGAGAGAATAAGCAGGTTATCTCTTTGCTTGGGGCGCAGAAGCTGCGCATTCATGAGCTTTGCAAGTCCCTCTGAAACCATAACCTGAGGAGGAAAGCTATGCGAAAAAAAAGGCAATATGGCACTGCATTCCAGAGCAGTAACCAGGTAATCGGTTGCCACTTTGCCAACGCTTCCAATTCCCGGAAGTCCGCAAATGCAGATGAAACGAGACTCAAACATCGAAATATTGTTGGCGTGCTGCTATAACATACTTTCGCCAAACTATTTTCCGAGTGCCTCAATCATCCAGTTGACCGCAATGGTTTCATTGCTATCCGATGTTGGGAATTCTGCAGGCTCCAAATTTCCGTCAATGAACAGGTAGGATTTTCCTGTGGCATTGGCAGCCTCCATGAGAACGGGAGCCGCTCCTCGATCGTAGTATATGACGTAGAAATTTCCGGATACAGGCAAAGCGGGTATCTCTATCTCACCGAATTTCGGTCCTGTTTCGGAGAGGAAATAGTTGTTCTGAGAGTCCGCAAACTTGTAGAGCAGATTGAGATCCTTGTCTCTTATCTCAACCATTATGTTTCTATCCGCTGGAAATGTCTGTGTGGTCTCATTATATCCGCTCCAGCCTAAGACCCGAACCATTTGCAGTTTCCAGCCGGCGCTGGGAGCAGTGAATTGTACTGCTTCGCCGACGTTCAGCGAGCCGAATACACCGAATGAAGAGAATAGTTTGAAATCCTTCTCAGAGTAGTTCTTGCCGTCATCACCTCTCAGTGTTGTGAGCTGTGATGCTCCTGTCTGTGCAGCGATTGCATTTATGCATAGGGCTGCGCAACATAAGCAGGCAAGCAATAATATAGTGCGCTTCATATAATCACCCAAGATCTATCAAATGATTTTTATCCATATAAAGATTCTGATATGAGACAGCACCTATAGCCTCCGAATCAATAATTTGAATAAATCTTTAGAAATTATAAAAAAGGAAAGGGTTAATTTCCGCTGATAGTCATTATCCAGTTCAGAGGCACTGCTTCCTTATCTTTGAATATGGGCAGATTTGAGGGCAAGAGAGCATTTCCTTCTGAGATATAGATGAACGAGTTCTCGCTGGTCTTATTAAGAACCTCAGTGGCGACGGCGATTGCTCCCCGATCATAGAAGCACACATAGAATTCGTCGCTTACCGGAATGGAGGGCAGATGTATGGTGAATGGATAGGTCTCCGTTGCATTGCGGACAAAGTTTGAGTACGGCAGTTGAGAGTCAGCAAACTTGTAGAGCAGATTGAGGTCCTTATCCCTGACTTCAAGGGAGATTATCCGTTCCCTGGGAATCGACTCTTCACTGCCGTTATAGCCGTCCCATCCCAGCATTTGCACGGTATTCAGCTTCCATCCTGGCTTCGGAGCCTTGAACTTGACGGTTTCCGCAATAAAATAGGCTGGCAGTCCCATTACCGAGAGCAGATCTATGGAGATGATCTTCTTCTCAGAGAGGTTTCCCTGATAGGAATTCAGGAATTGATCCTCTGGTGATTTTGCATCAGCGGCAGATGTTATGCCTGCCAAAGAGAGAACCATCAGGGATAATACAATGAGCAATAAAACCATCTTTTTCAAATGATCACCCTGAAGAGGCTGATGGCTGAGCCCATATAAAGATTCTGGGTCGAAAAGCTCTCCGGGCCGGATGAATGGACTTCCAGCTTTGCTATTTTGTCTCTACTATTTCCATCATCGCCCACCATTGCTTTATTTCGGCTCATACGACGGGTTCTGGCAATGCAACTCAGGCCAGGCTCCTCTCCAGGAAAGCAGCCATATCCTCAATGCTCTCCATTCGCTCATCCAGTGGGAGTGCCTCCCCGGTTCGCTCGTAAACGACCTCCCAGGTGCTGTAGTCCCGCAGCCGCATAACCGGCTCGCCGGATGGGGTTGTTGCCAGAATGGTCTCAAAGCGCGTCCATCGGTCGCCTTCCCGCTCCACCTCGAAGTTCTGTGATGCTCCGCAACATCCCCCGTAGAGGACATTATCAACGACATCGATATACAGCCTGACCCAGGAGAGGCATTTGGAGTAGCGATAGACTCCATCGGCTATGCAGTCGGGGCCATCCCATCCGGATATTGGCATCATCACAGAAATATCTGCAGGATGAGTTTATGCTTCTTGCGCATGCAATTGCAGGAAAATTATCATAATAATTGCACATTCTTATTGGCAAAGTCTGAGGATAGAGATAGATCCAAAAATTCTTCTAGACATAAAGCATAATGCAATTCATGCCCGAAGTCGTGCAGCTTGCAGATCAAAAGACGGATGATGCTGCAAAAGCAACCGGAGACGAAGCCTCATTTGCCTCCGCTCCTCCCAGGACCAGCTGGTCAGGAAGCCTGAGGATCGGCCTGGTGAACATACCGGTCAAAGCCATGCTTATGACCAGAAACCTGCGCATCAGCTTTCGCATGCTGCACAGGAGCTGCAAAACGGCCATCTCCTTCAAGCGCTTCTGTCAGGAGGGTGAAGAGGTTCAGCTCGCCGATATCGTCTTCGGCTATCCTCTGGGCGATAACAAATATGCGGTTTTAGAGAAAAAGGAGATTGAAAACGCCCGGCCCGAATCGAAGAACACCATTGCTCTCGATAGGTTTGTCAACTTCTTTGAGGCCGACCCGCACTATTTTGAAAAGACCTATCTTCTCCTGCCGGACAGAAGCGAGGAGGCCTACTCGCTCCTGAGGGAGGTCATGGAGAAGACGGCAAAGGCGGGCATCGGCAGGATGGCTCTTCACACTCGCGAGAGGCCGGTCCTGGTCCACTACTACCGGCAGGCGCTGGTCGCCACCACCCTGAGATATCCGGAGGAGGTACTGGATCCGCAGGGATATCAGGCCATCAGAGATCTTCCCCAGCCGAAGGAAGAGGAGATGGAGCTGGCCATGCAGATCGTAAAGAGCCTGAGCGGAGAGCTGGACCTTTCTGCCTATCACGACCGGTATAAAGAGAGGATAGAGGGCCTGGTCAGGTCAAAGGTAGATCACGCGGTGGCCGTTCCCGAAAAGAAGAAAGGCAAACCACCGGCCAAGAGCCTCATGGAGGCCCTGAGGCAGACGGCGCAGTCGCTCTAATCAGTCGCCATAATGATGGTGTTGATGGTGTTGATGCCTGCATTGATACCTGTATTGATACCTGTAATGATACGGAAGTCAGGGGCGTGACTGAAAATGATTCCCATTAAGCCCATGCTGGCTGTATCCGGCCAGCCATTCAGCTCGGCAGACTGGATATTTGAGCCCAAGATCGACGGCACTCGCTCGCTGGCGGATATTTCCAAAGAGGGCGTCCGCCTCTACAATCGCAGGCAGATCGACATCACCTCTCGCTATCCTGAGATCGCCGAGGCTCTTGTCCGGGTGGAATTGGAATCGGGGTTCATGCTGGACGGAGAGATAGCGGTCTTCGTGGACGGCAGGCCGAGCTTTGCCGCCCTTGCCAGGCGAGAGCACCAGAGCGAGAGAATGCGGATTGATTACCTCGCCTCTGCCCTTCCGGCAAGCTATGTGGTCTTTGATATCCTCTTCGCAAAAGGCAAAAGCGTGATGGACCTGCCGCTCAGAGAGAGAAAGAGGCTCCTCTTGGAAGCTCTTCCGGAGTGCGAAAATGTGACCATCTCCGACTCATTTGCGGAAAAAGGTGAGGACTATTTCAGGGCTGCTCTCAAGATGGGCATCGAGGGAGTGATGGCCAAGAGACTGGACTCTCTCTATCAGCCGGGCACAAGAAGCCCGGATTGGGTCAAGATCAAGAAGAGCCTCAAGCTGGATCTGGTGGTGGGAGGATTTATCCCGGGAAAGGGTGCGCGAGCCCCCTACTTTGGCGGCCTTCTCCTGGGAGCATACAGCCAGGGCCGGCTGTATTATGTAGGAAGGGTCGGATCCGGATTTGCGGATGATGAGCTGAAGGAAATTGCCGCAGGCTTCTCTTATCAGGACCATTCTCCTTTCAGCAATGCTACGCCTACGCCTCAGGCGAGATGGGTCGAACCAGACCGTGTGGTGCAGGTTGCCGCCCTGGAGGTAACAGAGGACGGCCACCTTCGTGCCCCGGTCTTCCTGCGGACAAGAGACGACAAAGAGCCACTGGAGTGCACGCTGGATCAGCTGAATTGACGGAAAAATACTGAGGGCAGCAATAAGCGATCCTGCCCCTCAATTTTGCGGCGAGATTACGCCATCACCTGCTCCTTGAGAATATAGCGGATCAGGTCTTCGGACAGCTTGGTCTCTCTCTGCAGCTTCTTTACCGTCTCATCGATGCTATTGCCTTCAGCCATGAGGCTGGATATCCTGCCTACGATCTTTTCTCCAATGGCATAATATTCATCAATATCCTTCCTGTGGCCCCAGACATCTCCCCGCAGGAGCTGCACTCCCTGGATCTCGAGGAATTGCTGGGCAGCTCTAGACATGGTCTCATGATAAGAAGGCGGAATCTGCACAGCTCTCAGGCGCGGGCAGGACTGGACCAGGTTCATAACATCCATATTTGACGCCCGGAAGGCCAGATGAACAAGCTGTTCATTCCTGTTTAGATCGGTGATCTCTTTCTTTGAACTCACTACCCTCAGTTTCATATTACTTAGCAATGCTCTTAAAATATTTATAGATAATGGTAATCATAGTAATCCTTAATTAGATATACTGAGATCAGTAACTGAATATGCAAAATATTTATGCATAAACGCTTATGCCCTGAGATATTTCCAGAGTTATGTCAACGATTTGAATATGTTTATTGAATTATCAGATATCTATATTATTAAAGCTAGCCCTTAGCTAGCAAGCGATCTGATAGCTAATAAGGGATAGATATGGAAATTGAAAAAAAATGAAGGCTTAAGATGCGCTTCGAATATGCTTTAGATTCACAAATATGCCTTAGAAAATAATCAATTCGGCTTTATCGCTTCTTTGCGTTGGCTGTCCCATGCTGCCACGCATTGCAGCTATGATTTCTGTCCCATGCTGCTGCGCATTGCAGCTATGATTTCTGTCCCATGCTGCTGCGCATTGCAGCTATGATTGCTGTCCCATGCTGCTGCGCATTGCAGCTATGATTGCTGTCCCATGCTGCTGCGCATTGCAGCTATGATTGCTGTCCCATGCTGCTGCGCATTGCAGCTATGATTGCTGTCCTCTGCTGCTATGCCCTGTCCTCTCGGAAAGATCTCACTGCTGTCGCGCAATTGGCGAGCAGCCGTCTCGCCAGATCCTGGCTGGGCCAGGAGCCCAGGCCGCAGTCAGGCCCCGTCGCCCTCAGCCGATCCCCGAATTGGGCATAGGCTCTCTCCAGCCTCTTTCTCATGACGCCCGGCGATTCCCTTTCCAGGATCTCCCTTTCCAGCCTTGGCATATCCTGCCAGAGATTTATCCCCAACTGATCATTCAAGGAGGCAGAGAGGGCGAGAATGTCGGTTCGGGCGATCCCTGCGCGAAGGTAGCTATCAGTCTCCTCCAATACCTTCCTGTCGATAAGCTGCAGATAGTCCGGATGGGACGCAGACTCTATTCCCACGATGCTGATCCCGGGGACCCGGGCGCACAGCTCGGCATAAAGGGGCGAATGCAGATGCACCTCGCAATCCATTCCCCGGCAGGGGCTGCTGGCGATCTGCAGGGCATCAATTATCTCGTCTTCTGAAAAGATTATATTGGAATTCAGGCCGAGGCTTGGCTCATCCAGAGATGCCACGGACATCTTATTTGCCTCAATTGATGCGGCAAAGAACCTGGCCACGCTCTTTGCCAGGCTTTTTAGAATATCGGGATAGGCAGTGGCCCCGAAGATGGAGATGTATAGCTCCACCGGCCCGGTAACGCAAACCCGCACTGCCTGGCTGGCAGGCACAGCTTCCAGCTCCATGATTCTTGCATGTTCTTTTTTAATTAGATAGGGCTCCTCCAAAAAATCAGGATTCTCGATCTCATCCATGAACATGCGGATCATGTCCCGAAACTGGGGATAGGTAGGCGCCTCTACGCCTGCCTGCCTCTTCTGGGCGAGGACATCGCGCACAATGTTCAGATATTGATCGCGAGACAGGCCGTCCAGCTTCACCCCTTTGGGCAGAGGATAGCTGCCAATGTCATCGAAGAATATTCTCTCTTTTTCCTGCGGCATCTGCACCACCTAGAGAAATCGCTTGAGGTACTCTTTGAATGAGTCGTACCTTCCATCCATTCGCTCAAAGCTCTCCACAAGCTCATCCAGCCGGGCCATAGCGGCAGGCAGAGGCGGATTGACTCCCGTCGCCCGGATGATCTCCTCCGGGAATTTGGCCGGGTCGGCAGTCTCCAGGGAGATACATGGACTCCAGTCGCCGCACTGGTTCAGGTACTTCAGAAGGCCAGCCCAGGCCACAGCTCCGTGGGGCTCCAGGAGTACTTTGTGCTGGCGGTATGCTTCCTTGATGGTCTGGCGAGTCTCTTCGTCTGTGATTGATACGGCATAGAGGTCTTTTCGCATGGCAGCAAGATCCGGCTGCCGGCTCACATGGCCGGTCTCGTCCATCTGGCCGCCGTAAAGGGAAAAGAGTCGAGCGAGGTTACTGGGGTGGCCGACGTTCATGGCATTTGAGATGCAGTTCTTGCTGGGCCGTATGGGCTCATATGCGCCGGTATTCATGAAAACGGGAAACTCATCATTCTCATTTGTCGCCACCACCATCTTCTGAACGGGAAGGCCCATTCTCAAAGCAAGAAGGCCGCCCATGAGGTCTCCAAAGTTGCCGCTGGGAACTGAAAAGACGGCCTTCTTTCCCTCCGGCGAGGCGCGCGATTGAGCATAGAAATAATAGACCGCCTGGGGAAGCAGCCTGCCGATGTTGATAGAGTTAGCACTTGAGAGATCAAGAGCGGAAAGATCGGGATCGACAAATGCCTGCTTGACCAGGGCCTGGCAGTCGTCGAACTTGCCCTTCACGGCCAGGGGGAAGATGTTCTTTCCGAGAGTGGTCATCTGCCGGCGCTGCCTATCGGTAACTTCTTTTTCTGGGAATAGCACCACCACTTTCACATTATCCAGGCCATAGAAGGCATGGGCCACCGCCGAGCCGGTGTCACCTGAGGTAGCGGTCAGAATGAGGATGCTCCTGCCTTCTTCTCTCAGAAAGTGCTGAACCAGCCGGCCCATTGCTCTTGCTGCAAAGTCCTTGAATGAGCAGGTAGGCCCGCGATCCAGCCGCAGGACGTATTTTTCGTCATAGACTCGCTCGACCGGAACGTCATAATTGTAGGCGTCCATTAGCATTGCCCGCAGGTCTGAGTCAGAGACCAGATCGCCCAGGTATGGCTTGATTACCTCGTAAGCGATCTGCGGATAGCTCATCTTCGGGAACTGCCCTATTTTGCTTCCTGGAATTTGGGGGATCTCTTCCGGTATGTAGAGCCCCTTGTCCGGGGCCTGGCCCATCAAGAGTGCCGCTTTGAAGTCGACGCGCTCCGGATGGCCGTTGGTGCTGAAGAATTTGATGGCTGACATGATTAATTACAGATAAGGTCCATGGGCTCTATAAGGTTTTGGCAAGATGAACGAGGTTGATTACAAAGGTAATGCCGCTTCAGCAATTCCGTCCTGATCTAGCCTTGGATATTCTCCTCATTCTTGCTTGGTCCAAGACAATTTCAAATGGAAACGTTCCGCCAATGATTCATAGCATGCCCTTACCTCTATGACAGAAAGGTCTAGCTTCTTGGCAGCCATTTCCACAAGTACATCATTGATTTCCTCAGATGGGTCGATAAATGGAATCATACCATCAAGGTCTCTGGATAGAAGATAACGTTCTTTATGACCCAATTTTTTCGACATTGAATCTACAGCCGCGCGCCTCACATCCTCATCTGAATCATCCAGGCGCGAGATAAGTGGCGCTAACGATCGTTCACTGCCAATACTACCCAGTGCGTCTATCACAGCTCGCCTCACATCCTCATCTGAATCATCCAGGCGCGAGATGAGTGGCTCAACAGCTCGCTCACTGCCAATACTACCCAGTGCGTC
>JAQVZT010000464.1 GCA_028708055.1 Methanothrix sp. | reverse complement strand
TAGCCATCCGGGAAAGAATGGCAGACGGAAAGAAGATAGGGGTGATAATCGGGGACAGTCGAACTCATCCACTCCGGCTGGGCTGCGTTGGAGTGGCGCTGGCCTGCTCCGGCCTTGAAGCGGTGGAAGATGCCCGGGGGCAGAAGGATCTCTTCGGCAGAGAGCTCAAGATCACCCGCAAGGCCATAGCCGACAATCTGGTATCCGCTGCTCAGATCGTGATGGGAGAGGGAGACGAGGGGATTCCGGCGGCGATAATAAGAGACTCCGGCGTTCCCATCAAGGAGGCCAGCGGCGAGATTCCCACCATTCCGCCAGCGGAATGCATGTATATCGGCGCCCTTGGGATCGGCCCCAGACCATATGCCGGAGGATACGACCAGTTGATCGAATGCGCCGGTCAGGCCATAGCCAGAGCATATGCTCCTTACTCCCGCTTCAAGGTCGGCGCAGCCCTTCTCACTAAAAGGGGAAACGTCTATTCCGCAGGAAACATAGAGAATGCCTCCACCGGCGCGGGGATATGTGCAGAGAGAGTAGCTATTTCTCAAGCGATAGCCTCAGGAGAGAAGGAGTTCGAGGCGATAGCGATCGTGGGGGATGCCTGCCAGCCCATATCCCCTTGCGGCATCTGCAGGCAGAGCCTGATAGAGTTCGGAGAGGATATCGTGGTGATAATGGCCAACTGCAAAGGAGATGCTCTGACCGCATCCTCCCGTGACCTTCTTCCCCGGGCCTTCACAGGCAAGTGGCTGGAATAGAATTTTTTAAAAAAATGTGGAAAAAAGATGTCCGGAACTCCGGGCATCCTGATCTTTTCAGTGAGCCTCGCCCACCAGATCCTTGCCTGGCTCCTTGCGCTCCACGGTGTCGAGCTTGCACTCGGCAGGGCTGCAGACAAGAACATCCTGAGACTGGAATTTGGTGTACGGATTCTCAGGTATCGTAGTGTCGAGACCCATGGATGCGGCCATCATCTCAACTATATCCACCATCTTTATGGGGGACTGTGCAGCATTGCGGCCATCGATCAAGTTCAGCCTGCAGAATGGGCAGGTGGATGCTATTACTTCTGCCTGGATTTCGGTTGCATCCTGCACTCTGGCTTTTGCGCAATCCAAAGCCAGATCTGGAATGCCGGCCTTCACCCCGCCGCCTGCTCCACAACACCTCTGCAGAGCCCTATTTCTTACCATTTCCTGGAACTTGACTCCCGGGATGGACTGAACACATTCCCTGGGTGCCTCAAAGGCCCAATCCTTTCCCTTAAGGTGCATCAGATGTCTGCCGTTGTGGCAGGGGTCATGGTAAGTGAACCTGTAGTTCAGAGGTATCTTGTATTCAATCTCTCCTGCCTTTATCTTGTCTCTCAGGAATACGGAGAGAGGCATGGTCTCGTAGGGAATGTAGCCCTCATACCACATGGGCCAGTCGATGGCTGCATTTCTGAGACAGCCGGCACAGGCAAAGAGGACATTCTTTGCTCCTGCGTCCTTCAGGGCATCGACATTGTGTACAGCGTGTTCTGCCATTACATCCCTCTGTCCAGTTCTGATCAGAGCGGAAGCACAGCACCACTCGTCCTTGCCGAGCATAGCAAAGGGTACACCGAGTCTATCCAGAATCCTTACTGTGGCGACGCCCAGTGCCTGCTGGCGGTATGCGGCAGTACAGCCTGCAAAGTACACTATATCTCCAGACTCCTGCACCTTGATATCATTTGGAACCCAGCACAGCCTCTCCTCTTGCTTGGCCTGGTAGGGATTTCTGTCTCCCTTGATCAGCTTGGGGAAGAAGGACTGCTTTCCAACAGGTCCATCGCCTCTGGTGACCAGGTTTGGTCTCATGGCCTCCCAGAGCTCTACAGTCTTGATTCCTGCCTCGCAGACCGTTCCGCAGACGCCACAGGTGGTACAGCTGTATGTGTCCTCGGTGAATACCTTCATCTCATCGTCGCTGAGCGGCTTGGCCCCGAAGATCTTGGCTCGCAGGCTCTGGCTCTTGGCCATCAGCTCTCTCCAGCGGGCGTTCTTGTACATGGGAGTGATGCCGGGCCGATCAGGCCTGACAGCGAATGTCGGGCACCACTTCATACACTCCTGGCATCTGTTGCAGCCATCGACCTCCAGGAGCTGGGTGGACATCATAAAGCCCGTCATCAAGGGCTTTGATTCTTTGTTATCAGCCATTTTATTCTCCTCCTCGGTTGGCTATCAGGGTCATCGGCGTGGCAATCACGTGGATGTATTTACTCCAGGGCAGAATTAAGGCGAATAGACCAAGGGCGAGCAAGGTATGAATCAGAGCGAAGTGAGGCGCGTAGATGGGATACTCAAATAGGTTTCCCAGCAGGAAAGAGTTGCCGCGCATCCATTCAGCATAAAATCCAGTGACAGTGATCAAGAAGACTGCTCCGATCAAGAGGGCATCATATGCGCTGGTGTTATCCCGCACGAACTTGATCAGGATCCTTCTGGATATGGCAATGGTGGAGCCGAATAGCAGAAGATATCCGAATACATCGAAGGGCAGTGCCAGCATCTCCTTTACCATCTCTGCCTCGTGGGCAAATCCGGCTAAATTGAAGTGCTCCACGATAT
>JAQVZT010000070.1 GCA_028708055.1 Methanothrix sp. | reverse complement strand
GGCAGAAGAGCTGATGAACGCCGGAAAGAGTTCCTGGGCTGAGGAAAAATACAAAGATAAGAAGCTTGTCGCTTCCTTTTGCTGCCGGGTCTCAGATTCCGCCGTAAAAAAATTGGGCGAGACCCTTGATGAGATCAACGGCAGAGAGGGCTTTTATGTGCGGTTCACCGGCCCCTGGGCTCCGTTTAGCTTCGTCTCTCTCTCAGGAGCGGGCCGTTCGGAGGGAGGATGAATCCGGAGAGGGAGAGCTGTCTGGTCGAAGTATTAGACCGGCTGCTCAACAAAGGGGCGGTTCTCAACGCCGATTTGATTATCTCTGTGGCCGGCATTCCTCTCATCGGCGTGACCCTGAGAGCCATGATTGCCGGCATGGAGACCATGCTGGAGTACGGCATAATGGAAGACTGGGATAAGAGCAGCCGGGAGCTTTACGCCAGCCAGGAGACGCACCTGCCCCTATCGCCTGGGGAGGAGATAATCTACAAGACCTTCGGATATCTTCGGGATGAGGAAGGCATGATAAAATGCTGGGTGCCGGGTGTTTGGAATGTCACCAGCCAGAGGGTCATTCTCTGGGTCAGGACGCCGGGAAAGGTCCTCTTTGAGGCGCCGCTGGAGGGGCTGCGTCTGCTGAGGGTGCCTGCCACTCACGAAGCGCGAAAAGAGCTGGAGCTGATCTATCCGGAGGGCAGCGCGCGCATATCTCTGACTGAGCGTGATGAGTTCGAGCAGGCCCTGGAAGAATCCGCCACCGCCGCCAAAGCTGCCGCAGCGAGCGCTGCCGCTGCCCGGAAAGAAAATGAAGTAATAATCATGGGATAATTTTTAAGACGCCTCTACAGCAGGTCGAGGGCTTCTCTGCCGGTCTGGCCAACTTTTAATACCAGCTTCTCCGCCGCCGGATTTGCTTCTTTGATTTTAGCTTAATTTTGGAATGACATTCGGCTTGTGAGAGTTTGGTTACGCAGAATAAATGAGTGGAAAATTAAAATAAGACAGAGCGATGCCCATCGTTTCAGCAGGTTTATGCCCTAGACAGCTGAGAGGTTTCAGTTATGGCCAATCCACCCAAATCAGGAAATTTCGACAAGAAACCGCCGATGAATGTTGAAGAATATGATACGTTCATCAGGCTATTCTGTGGGGCTTACGAGGAGATGTTCAAACTGACCCACTGCTATCTGCGAGCGATACTTCCCAGGCAGGCCAAAATCCTTGTGGTAGGCGCAGGCACAGGCATGGAGATTCTGGAATTTGCTCCATTGAATCCTGGCTGGTCGTTTATTGGCGTTGATCCTTCCGCAGATATGCTGGCTTTCGCCAGAAAAAAGTTCTCTGAAAAAAATCTAGCCGGCGAAATTGAGCTAAAAAAAGGGTATGTGGATGACCTCAAAGAGGAGGAGGTTTTCGACGCGGCAACCTGCATTCTGGTAATGCATTTCTTGAGAGACGATGGGAGCAAGCTGGAGCTACTCGAAAGAATAAGCAAGCACATGAAGCCCGGAGCGCCATTTATATTGATCGACGGCTTTGGTGAGCCTGCCAGTAAGGATTTCGAGGAAATCAGTGTGGCCTGGAAGAATTATCCGATTATCAGCGGTGTGCCAGGCGAGACTGTGGAACAGATCTTTAAAGAGGTTATTATGAAGACCGTCCAATTCGTTCCAGAGTCTCGTATAATGGAATTGCTGGAAACGGCGGGCTTCATAAGGGTGTCCAAATACTTTTCGGGATTTCTCTATGGCAGCTGGATAGGATATAAGAAATAGATATAAGAAATAGATATCAGAAAGGAAATAGATATCAGAAAGGAAATAGATATCAGAAAGGAAATAGATATCAGAAAGGAAATAGATATCAGAAAGGAAATAGATATCAATCAGGACTGCCAGACTGCACCAGCGCACCCGCGCAGCAAGTTGCAGGACTTTGCAGTTAAAAAATTGGATGGATCGATATTCTCTCAGTTCCGGCTCTCGCACGTCGCCTGATCCCTGGAAAAATACCTCTCCCTCAGCCTCAGCGCCACATTGACCAGCATGATCAGCATCGGCACCTCAATGAGCGGCCCGATGACCGCCGCAAATGCCTCCTGGGAGGCGATGCCAAAGACGCCCACAGCCACAGCGATGGCCAGCTCGAAGTTGTTGCTGGCGGCAGTGAAGGAGAGAGCGGCTGTATTCTCATAATTCACGCCCAGCCTGTAGGCCATGAAGAAGCTGACAAAGAACATGACCAGGAAGTAAACAGCCAGAGGGACAGCTACTCGCACCACATCCAGAGGAAGCTGTACGATGTAGTCGCCTTTCAATGAGAACATCACCACAATTGTGAAGAGCAGAGCGATAAGTGTCAGGGGCGAGATCCTGGGGATGAAATCTCTCTCATACCAGGCCTTTCCTCTGGCCCGGATCAGGCTGAACCTGGTGATTATGCCCGCCAGGAAGGGAATTCCCAGATAGATGAAGACGCTCTGGGCAATCTGGGAGATAGTAACATCCACAAGCGTTCCCTCAGCGATTCCCAGAGCGGCAGGAAGCACGGTGATGAAGACATAAGCATAAACGGAATAAAACAGCACCTGAAAGATTGAGTTGAGCCCCACCAGGGCGGCGCAGTACTCGGTGCAGCCGCAGGCAAGCTCATTCCAGACGATGACCATAGCGATGCAGCGGGCCAGGCCGATGAGGATTATGCCGTACATGAGATGAGGATAATCTCTCAGGAAGATCACCGCCAGCGCAAACATCAGAATGGGGCCGATGATCCAGTTCTGGATAAGAGAAAGGCCGAGGACCTTTCTGTCTTCAAAGACCCTTCCCAATTCTTCATACTTAACCTTCGCCAGGGGCGGATACATCATGAGAATCAGGCCGATGGCGATTGGTATTGAAGTAGTTCCGATCTGCAAGCTTATGATAAAACGGGTAATTTCTGGGGCATAGTAGCCTACGGCCACGCCCAGAAACATGGCGGCAAAGATCCAGATCGTAAGATAACGGGATAGGAAATCCAGGCCCTTGCTGACATTGTCTGACATTTAGCTCTTCCCTCCAACTGCAAATTATAATCTAGTGATCACGTCGTGCCCAGCTTTGTGTATTTCGACCCGGCAGAGTCCCCCTCGGCGGGAGCGGTCCCGGCCTGCGTCGCTCCAGCTCCTGACTTTTCCGCCGCTTCCTCGTTGGCCTTCCAGTCCTCCCAGGAATAGATGCTTGCATCATATCCCATAAGAATCATCGCAAGCGCGACCAGAGCTGACTGGCTGTAATCATCGGAATACACCACAATCGAATTTTCCTTGTCCAGCCTGCTAAATACTGTGCTCAGACCATCGCTCGTCTTGATCTTTTCTCCCTTGATCACATTGGAGGGGTCCAGCGCAATTGAACCTGGTATGCGGCCTTTGCCAAATTCCACAAATGGCCGGACGTCTATGATTTGGGCCTCGCCTGACTTCACATATTGGTATTCCGCTATTACATCCGGTTTGAGCGAAGGCTTGTACTCTTTGGCGGGCAATGTATTATCAGAAGCCTCTTCAGGCAGGCCGGCAGCCTTCCAATCAGCTAGGCCTCCATCCAGGATCCTCACATCTTTCTGTCCCAGGTAACGCAGAACCATAAAGGCAAATTGGGCTTCGCCAGAGCTCTCTTTGTCGGCATAGAGGACTATGGAGTCATCTCTGGAGAGTCCTGCATTGCCCAGGATACTGGCAAGCTCCTCTTCTGTCTTGAGGTCTCCGATGCTGTTAATAAATTCACTGCTGGGAATGTGAATGGCACCTTTGATATGAGACGTAGAATAGCTGCCACCATTGGACACATCAATTACCACATCGGAGCTGGAAACGCTTTTCATAGCCTTGAATATCGCCCCATCTGGAAAGGATGTCGTTCGATCCAGCGGCTTTTTTGTGCCGCTACCCGCATTTCCCGCCGCGCTATCCACGGCACCGTCGTGCTGTTCAGAATGGACTGTCCCGCCCTCTGAGTTCAGGAAGGCGCTGGGATCCCAGTTTCCCACGCTGCAACTGCAGCCTGCGTCAGCCAGGGAAGCCAGAGCCATCAAGGAAATAAATATAAATCCGGCTATACAGGTTTTCATTCTTGTCATTTATTATAAGCACCCCGGACATCATTCATCTCATCAATGAATTCATTAATCATTTCATTAATCATTTCATCAATCATCTCATCAATGAATTCACTAATCATTTCATCAATTATCTCATCAATGAATTCACTAATCATTTCATCGATCATCTCATCAATGAATTCATTAATCATCTCATCAATAATTTACATCGATCATTTTCCATTTATCTCTTTCATCAGCTTCACTAAATTGAGCATTTCTATCACAGCTCCCTCGGCCAGACGGTATCGAGACCATCTTCCGTCCTTGCGCTCTTTGATCAGCCCGGCGTCCTTGAGGATGGATAGGTGATGAGATGTGCTGGATTGCGGTCGGTCCACACCGACCATGATCTCGCAGACGCACAGCTCGCCCTCCCGGAGGAGCGACAGGATCTTGAGGCGGCAGGGATCGGCTAAGGCCTTGAATATCTCCGCTTCCACTTCGATTTCCTTTTCATCCAGCTTGCTGGTGATGGAGCGCAGCTTATCGACCTTGCACTCCGCCTTGTCGGCATCTCCAATCAGCCGCGCCATCCTGCTCACAGCCTCTTCTGGTATGCACGCCATAAAATAACCTCACTTAACAGCAATCGCAGCTCTTTTTAGGAAGGATATTATGCATTTCTTGCTTAAGACAGTCCTCACAGATCCTTATTCTTCCTCTCTCTTTGTGACTGACAATATAGAGGGCCTCTGCATCCTTATTGCAAATCTCGCATTTCACAGGAATCATTTTGGCGATTCACCTATTTCGAGCATCTTTAATTCGCTTCTAACGACGGGGCTCGTTGTACATTCATATCCAGCTATTTCGATATATAAGATTTTCCCGTTGTGCAGCTAAACCTTACTACGACATCTGTCTTTTTTTTAATAAAATACATATGATAATTAAATTTACAAAACAATCGAATCATAATTAACAATTGATAATGCAGGAGTCCATTTGAAGCAATGTTGATTTGCAGAGATTCAGGCCAATATTTTGTTGATGTGCAGCTATGCAGGCCGGAAAGTCGAAAGTCTTATATCCAATAATGTCGATGCCACATCTAATGGGAATAAGCGTGGCATAGAATATCATGGAGAGTGAATTTCATTGAACAAAATTAAGAAGATATTATCTTTGATTTTGATCATCCTTCTGGCATCCGTCAATGGTGCAATGGGTGCAGTTTCTTCTGTGGGATCTGGAAATGATGACTGGTGGACGGCTTATCCTGACCAGTCCCCTGGCGCCGGAGGAGATGTTAATCATCCGTCCTGGGTTTTAGACGCCCTTAAATCCAAGCCGGTGATCATTTATGTGCATAAATCATGCAATTATTGTGCACCTCAGACAGCGGCAGTGCAGAATATCACCGATGAATTCAATGGTCAGATTACATTCTTCAATATCGGTGCAGACGGCAATGATTCCAGATCAGAGGAAGCTCTTCAGGCCTATGATCCCAATGGAGGCAAAAAGTATGTGCCTCTGACGGTTATAGTGACATTAGCAATGAATTCCGAAGGCGAGGTCGTGCCGGTCTGGCACAGCACCGATGAGGTCACTGGCGACAGCTGGGTCAAAAAATATGTGGAGGATGCCGTAGGGCAATATGATGAAAACTCTGCTGACTGGAATCCATGAAGGCGCATCTTCATTTTGGAGCATCAGATTCAGATACTGGAATCGCTATTATGTTTCCAAAATGTTTTGAATCCCTGATATCAGGGTCAGCCAAATTTTTTATCGTCCTTTGTTCCATATTATTCTTGTGCGCCTCCTGCGGCTTATCCCAGGAGGCTGCGGCTCCCGGCTTTCAGGCAGCGGATCAGAATGGCAAGGAAATATCTCTCAGCGATCTCCGGGGCGAAGCCGTCCTTTTGCATATCACCAACATCGAAAGTCCAATCTGCCGGGAGTGCGAGCATGCTCTGAATGCTCAGACCGACCAGCTTTCCCGGCTGGCTGCAACAAATCCGGGAATAAATATCATAACCCTGAACGTCAGGAAGAATCCATACTCCGAAGACGGGCCAACGCTAGCCAAATCCTGGTGGAATATAAATGTAACCTGGCCCTGGGTTGAGGACTTTGAGCCCTATCCATTGACCGGCAAATACATCGACTACTCCACAGTGGATGACGGCTTTGCCAATCCCACACTGATACTGATAGACAGACAGGGAAAGGTGGCGGGCCTCTATCACGTCTACCAGCTCGGCAAAGGTGAAATAGACGGTATCCAGAGCGCGGAAAATCTGTCAAGAGACCTACTGGGCCTGGAGAGCAGCGATGGTTCAGCCACCGGATTCAAGGGCATGGCTAGCAGCCAGGGGGCGAGCTATTTGGGCATGTTTGGCCTGGGCATTGTAACATCCCTTTCCCCCTGTTCAGTAGCCCTGCTCCTGGCTATGTTCTCCTATGTTATGACCGCCCGCAGGAAGGAGGAATACCTCAGGAAGACCTCATCAGCATCAAGGGAGGGCTTCATGATCGGAGTGGCCTTCACCCTGGGGATGGCAGCCGTCTTCTTCGTGGTGGGGCTGTTTCTCTCCGACATCGGCGTCTTCATTCGCCAGGCTCGTTTCTTCGACCTTGCTGCCGGGCTGTTGATGGTGATCCTGGGAATCAATATCATTAAGCCCATCGGCGAGATAATCGAGCCGGTGCGCTCACGCCTCTCTCTGGACGGATCCCATTCCGATGCCATCTCCGGAGACAGTGTCCCGGAAAAGAAGGGCATCATGGAGCGGCTGGTTCATTTCTCCATGAGCCTCTTTCAGTACTCGGCCTTCATCGGCGCTTTTGCTCTGGGTGTCTTCTTTGCCTTAGGTTGGGCTCCCTGTGCAGTCTCCCTGGTCTTTCCGGTGCTCATCTGGCTCGTCTCCCAGAATGTAACACCCCTGGCAGGCGGCCTTATGCTCTTTGTCTTCGGCGTCGGCCACGGTGTGCCGGTGATACCCATCGCTACCTTCTCCCGGGCAGTAGGCGGACAGATAGGCGAGAAGTACATCTCGGCAGGCAAGTACGTGACCAGGATCTTCGGAGTGGCGGTGATTGTGATCGGGCTGATCTATGCAGTGAGGTACCTAGGGTATAAGATGTGGTGAGATAAAGCAGCTTATATTGTCGCCTTGGCTCCATCTCGCCATCTCGGTGTGGCGCCGGTCCTGGAAAACTGACTGGTGAGATTGCAGCCGCCCGGCAAATTCATTTGTATGGCAAAGAACGCGTCAGGCCTCTTGCGAGCCTATGTATCCGGATAGATCCGAGGCCTGCAGCGCCGGGGTCGAGGCCGCCACTGTCGATCCTCGCAGCGTGCAGGCTATAGGGGAAATCGGCATTGATATTTCCGCTCGATGCTCCAAAGCCATTCGGCAATTTCAGGATACAATATTCGACCTCAGTGACTTCTGCTACCGGGCCAGACAGGCCTGCCCGATAATCGGCACAGAGACGCAGAAAACAGGCAATTCCGGCTGGAATCTCCCCGAGCGAGAGAGGTCATCTACAGAAGCTTCGCTGGCCCGGTCCTGGCTACAAGCTCAGATGAGGCGCAGCTTGAGGCCTTCCTAAGGCGAGAGACGAGATAAAGAAGTGGATCGTCAAGATCTTTGGGTGATGACCTTCAATAAGGGCTATCGAAGGCCTTTTAACCAGAGACCCCCTAACAGAAAGCTCATGAGCAATGGCAGCGGCATTTCACATGCGATCCTTTTTCTGATCGTCGTCTCATCTTTCTTCATCTCCCAGCCGGAGGCAAAAGGAGGGTGCGGTGGGGGCTGCTCAGTCTCCGGTGGTGGCGGAGTCTCTTCCACCAGCTTCGTAGGTGACCGAGCAGTTGATATCAGCATGTCAAGCTTTGATGAATTTGTCAGGGACAAACTTGGCAGCAATCCTGCGGCATCATTGCAGTCGAAATCGCCATCGCAAGGTGCCCAATTGAGTTCTAATTCATCCTTCAACCAAACCGGAAACGGCAATTCAAGTCAGAACGCTTCTGCAGAGATGATTTCCTCCGATAACAGGACAGTAAAATTGGGGGCTATCGGAATGCAGGATAGCAGACTGTCAACTCTGGCTTCTGCCGCTTTTGATAACAATTGGCTTTAGCCAAATAATGATATCGATATGCTTCTATTGATAGGCGTCTTCCTGTAAGCGATTATCGGTATGTGGCTAGAGGTAGGCGGTCTGCGAGCATAGATGAAAGTATCGCCAAATCAAAAGATATATAGGAATTGCAGTCTTTTTATGTATTATGACTCAAATAACCGTCGAATCTGTTTTTGGCGAGAAAGCAGGTGCTATATGGCGAGCGCTCAACCAAAATGGTCCGAGCAACATTACCAATCTCGTAAAGACTACATCACTGAGCCGTGAAGAGATCTTCAGCGCTTTGGGCTGGCTTGGCCGCGAGGATAAGATCTTGCTGGAACAGAAAGGCCGAGAGATGATATTCTCGCTGAGATATCCAGAATCAAGCCAGGAAGTGGTTCCGGAAGCGAATGCAAAGAAGGCCCCGGAAGCGACTGTCTCAAAAGCAAAAGTAAAATCAAAGCCAAAACGCTCCAAAGCCAAGCCTGCCAAGAAACCCATGAAGGCCGGAGCGGTCAAACCGTCCTCAAAGCAAGAAGAGAGCCAGGAAAAGGAGAGCGACAGGACGAAGGATTTTCTGCTTCATTAATTAATCATGCAATCCTTATTTCAAATGGATGAGAGTGTGATTTCTATCACGAAAAATGTCCCCAAGTTTGATTTTCCCAACGATCGGGAGATAGTTATAACCCGCATCTTTGATGCTCCTCGCGAACTGGTTTTTAAGGCAAGCACAAATCCAGAACTTATACCGCAGTGGTGGGGGCCTAAGAGATTCACGACCGCAGTTGATAGGATGGAGTTGTTCCCTGGAGGGGTTTGGAGGTTCGTACAGCGTGATCAGGACGGCAATGAGTATGCTTTCCATGGCGTCTATCGAGAGATAGTGCCGCCAGAGAGGGAGGTGCACACATTTGAATTTGAGGGAATGCCAGGACATGTAATACTTGAGACATCAACCTTCGAGGAGTTCGAGGGCAAGACAAAGCTGACAGTAATAGATTTATTTCAGACAGCTGAAGACCGAGAAGGCATGTTCCGCTCAGGGATGAAGGAAGGTGCAACCGAGAGCATGGACCGCCTTGAAGAACTCTTGAAAAAGCTGAAATGATCAATAAATAGCATTAGTATGGAGGAATGAAGAAAATGACAGGAATTGTACATTTTGAGATACCAGCGGATGATATGCAGAGAGCAAAAAACTTCTATTCCAACCTCTTTGGATGGAATATCGCAGGTATTCCCGGCATGGATTATATGATGATCGATGTCTATGGCGCTCCAGGTGGAGGCATGATGAAGAGAATGCACCCCGACCAGCAAATGATAAACTACATGGGAGTGCCATCTGTGGACGAGTACGCCGCAAAAGTGGAAAAGCTGGGCGGAAAGATATTAGTTCCCAAGAAAGCCGTTCCGGGAATGGGATATTTTGTCGTCTGCATGGATACGGAAAACAACGCTTTTGGCATTTGGGAGATGGACCCGGCAGCAAAATAGTGGCGAATGGACCGAGAGTGCCTCAGGTTCATCCTTTGCTGCATAAAAAAGGCTAAGCCGCAATTTCTCCTTTCATTCTTTCTTGTACGCCCTTGCGCAGGTCATGCGCCGATCTCAGGATGCAGATGCATTATTCTTCAGTTCAGCATTAGCGCATGGAGCTGAGAGTCTCCGGCAGGCTGAAGTATTCATATCCGCCATACTGTGCAGGAAAATCCTTGATCGCCAGCCATAGGTCGCCGGTTTCAGGATAGGCGACAAGGCTCCACATATTGGCGATGCGAGCCTTGAAACCTCCCACCGGCTCTTTTGCCCTGTAGGCAAAATCAGGATATAGAGCGCAGATTGTGCAGAGGATGTTGTTCGTCCAGGAGGGAAAACTGGCCGGGCGGGTCATGCGGGTGTAAGGATCGTAGCGGTCGCTCAGTATTCTCATGGCGTTTTCTGCGTCTATCCGGCCATAGTAATGGTGGATCAACTGAGCATATCTCTCAAAGCGGCTCGGAGCCTGAACAAAAAAGTTGTAGGGATCCTTGAGGCTGTCCTGCCACTTTTCAATGGTCGAGATATCCTTCAGCTCATTGACAGGCTGCTGATCAGCTACCATATTGTATCCCGAATAGCCCATCCAGCCAGGATAGCAGTTGGAATGATTGGTCTGCCACAGTGCCTTGATATTTTCCATGGGGTGGCGGACAGAAACCATCTTAGAGGATGTCTCCACCACCGCTGCCTCTCTGGCTTTTCCGTCTGCCACATGATAGGCGATTCCGGCGCAGCGATGCGTATCCCGGAAGATTCTGATGGCATCGGCCACCGAGCCGGCATGGGTCAGGAGGTATCGAGTGAATATGGCAATCCCGCAGCCCTGCATGCTCTCGTACTGCATGGAGTTGAGCTGGGTCATCATCTCCAGACCGTCTTCGTTCAGGCCGCCATCAAGGCCGATCATACCCGGATAGGTCATGAATGCGTGTCCAAAACCGCGGTCCGGATCGGCCACGACCATCATGCGGCAATCCAGCTGTTCCGGCATATT